>NZ_JAIWPT010000021.1 GCF_021191695.1 Proluteimonas luteida | reverse complement strand
GGGCAGGGGCCAGGGGCCGGGGGCCGGGGGCCGGGGAAAAACACTTGCTTCTCCCTGACCCCTGGCCTCTGGCCCCTGCCCTCTGGCCCCCCTATCCTGTGCCGATGCGGGCCGACCTGACCGAACGACTGTTGCGCGGCCTCTATTCGGCCCTTCTCTACGTGCTGGTGCCGGTCACGGTCTACCACCTGATCTGGCGCGGCTTCCGCCAGTCGGCGTACTTCCAGCGCTGGGACGAGCGCTACGGCATCTATCGCGCGCCGCCGATCGACGCGCCGGTGTGGGTGCATGCGGTCTCGGTCGGCGAGGTCAATGCCGCGGCGCCGCTGATCAACGCGCTGCTCGCGCGCGACCCGGGCCGGCGCCTGCTGGTGACCACGATCACGCCGACCGGCTCGGCGCGCGTCGCCGCGCTGTGGGGCGACCGCGTCGAGCACGTCTACCTGCCCTATGACCTCAGCGGCGCGGTGCGCCGGTTCCTTGCCCATTTCCGGCCGAAGATCGGGCTGATCGTCGAGACCGAGCTGTGGCCGAACCTGCTGTTCTGCTGCCGCGACGCCGGGGTGCCGGTGTACATCGTCAACGCGCGGTTGTCGGCGCGCTCGCTGCGTGGTTACCGGGTGCTGCGGCCGCTGGTCGGGCGCGCGCTGCGCACCGTGCGCCGGGTCGCCACCCAGTCGGCCGACGACGGCCGGCGCTTCGTCAGGCTCGGCGCGCTGCGCGAGGCGGTGGTCGAGACCGGCAACCTCAAGTACGACATCGTCATCGACCACGCCGCGATCGACGCGCTGGCCGCCGAGTTCCGCGCCGAGGCCGGCACCCGGCCGGTCTGGATCGCCGCCAGCACGCATCCGGAGGAGGAGGCGGCGGTCATCGACATCCACCGTCGCCTGCGCCAGCGCTGGCCGGACCTGCTGCTGATCTGGGCGCCGCGCCATCCCGAGCGCTTCCGCAGCGCCGCGCAGCAGGCGATCGAGGCCGGCTGGACGGTGGCGACGCGCGCGCTGACCCGCTGGCCCGACGCCGGCGACGCCGTGTTCGTGCTCGACACGCTGGGCGAACTCGGCGCCTTCTACGCCTGCGCCGACGTCGCCTTCGTCGGCGGCAGCCTGCAGGACATCGGCGGCCACAACCTGCTGGAGCCGGCCGCGCTCGGCGTGGCCATCGTCACCGGCCCGCACCTGCAGAACTTCACCGACATCGCCCGCCAGCTCGAGCGCGTCGGTGCGCTGCGGATCGGTGCCGATGCCGACGCCGTGCATGCGCATCTGGCGGAGCTGCTGGCCGACCCGGCCGCACGCACCGCGGCGGGCGAGGCCGGCCGCGCGCTGTTCACCGCGGGCCGCGGCGCACTGGCGCGCACGTTGGCGCTGGTGGAACCCGACCTGCCGGCGCCGGACGCGAAAACGGCGCGGATCGGGTCCGCGCCGTTCCTGGTCTGACGATCCGGGGGTTTACTGCTGCGGCAGCGTGCCGTCGACGGTACCGGTCGAGGCGCTGATGCCGTCGACGTCGACGGTCAGCTGGCGGTTGACGTCCTGCAGGTTGGAGATGTCCAGCGTGCCCGCGGCCTGCTCCAGCAGCAGCCGGCTCTGCAGGAAGTTGTACTTGGCATACGCGTACTGCTGGCGCGCCGAGAACAGGGTCTGCTGGTTGATCAGCACGTCGATGACGGTACGCGTGCCGACTTCCAGGCCGACCTGCGAGGCCTCGTAGGCGGCGTTGGCCGAGACCAGCGCCAGCCGGCGCGCCTCGACCTCGGTGATGCCGGCGACCAGGTTCTGGTAGGCGCTGCGGGTGTTGCGTTCGATCGCGCGGCGCTGGGCCTCGAACTGGTCGGCGGCGATGTCGCGCTGGGCGATCGCCTGGCGTACCCGCGACTGGGTCGCACCGCCGCTGAAGATCGGCACGGTCAGGGTGAGGCCGATGCTGTTTGTCTCGGATTCGCGTTGCTGCGTGCCCTGGCTCAGTTCACCCCAGCTGTCGCTCCTGCCGTAGCTGGCGCCGAGGTCCAGCGTCGGCAGGTGGCCGGACTTGGCCGCGGTGACATTGTGGCCGGCAGAGGTGACCTGGTACTCCAGCGCCTTGAGCTGCGGGTTCTGGTCGAGCGCGGTCGCGACCCAGGCCTCGGCATCGCGGCCCTCCGGCAGCTGCGGCGTGAAGTCGTCGGGCAGGCCGCGCAGGTTGCTGATGGGTGTGCCGGTGATCTCGGCCAGCGCCTGGTAGGCGTCCTGCAGCGCATTGCGCTGGACCAGCGTGTTGGCGCGCGCGCTGTCGTATTGCGCGCGGGCCTCGTGCACGTCGGTGATCGGGGCCAGGCCCACTTCCAGGCGCTTGTCGGCGAAGTCGAACTGGCGCCGGAACGCGACTTCGGCGGCCTCGGCGGCGGCCAGCGTTTCGGTGGCGATCAGCACGTCGAAATAGGCCGCGGCGGTGCGCGTGATCAGCGAGTCGTTGTCGGCCTCGAGCTGGAAGTCGGCGGCCGTGCTCAGCGCACGCTGCGAGCGCAGCGTCGAGATCTGGCCCCAGTCGAACAGGGTCTGGCCGAGGTTGACGCCGGTACTGCGCGTACGGCCGTAGCCGGAGACGCCGGCGGCGCGGCTGTCGGTCAGCGATGCGCTGCCATTGATCTGCGGCAGCAGCGCGGCGCGCGCCTGCACCGCGCCTTCCCTGGTGGACAGGCGCTGCGATTCGGCGATCGACAGGGTCGGGTCGTTGGTGCGGGCCAGCTCGTAGGTCTGGACCAGGTCGGCGGCCAGCAGCGGGCTGGAGGTCAGGGCGAGGGCGAGCGACAGGAACAGGGGGCGGCGGAACATCGGGGAATCCTTCGGGCGATCAGAGGGAGAACTGCGGCACGGGGGCGGCCCCGGCGAGATACGCCAGTCCGGTCTCGAACAACGATTCGATGCGCGGCGCGTTGACGTCGTCGCCTTCGCGATGGACCAGTACGGCTTCCATCGCCGGCTCGCGGCCGCGCACGATGAACATGCGGCCGCCGGGACGCAGCCACTGCAGGAAGCGCGCGGGAATGGTGTCGACCGCGCCACCGACGCAGATCGCGTCGAAGCGGCGTTCGGTCTCCCATGCGAAGGCGTCGGCGGCGATGACCTGCACGTTGCTGATCGCCTGGGTCACCAGGCGGTCCTGCGCGGCTTCGGCCAGATCGGCGTGGCGCTCGAGGCTGACCACATCGCGGGCGAGATTGCCCAGGCAGGCGGCGAGGTAGCCGCTGCCGGTGCCGATCTCCAGCACTTCGTCGCCCGGCGACAAGGCCAGCGCCTGCAGCGCCCGGCCCTCGACGACGGGCTTGAGCATCGTCTCGCCGTGGCCGATCGGCAGTTCGAGGTCGGCGTAGGCCAGCGCGCGGTGCGCCTCGTTCACGAACAGTTCGCGCGGCACGCGCGCGATCGTGTCGAGCACGCGGACGTCCAGCACGTCCCACGGCCGGACCTGTTGTTCCACCATCGCCTCGCGGGCCTTGGCGTAGTCGATCGTCATCTTGTCGGTTCCTGTTTCGCCTGCGCGCAATTCTAGCGGGGCAGGCCTGTTTCCATCATCGCGGCGGGCCTGCCGCGGGCGCAGTGCCGGAAGTCACCGCGACTCCCGACATGCGGACATCGGGTGGTCAGCGTTGGCGTCCATCGCGCGCATACGCGCGCAGGAACATGTCGACGGCCGCCTCCAGGTGCGCCTGGCGCTGCTCCGCGCAACCGGCGCGGCCCTCGCAGTCGAGCACCATGCGCATGTGCAGGTCGCCCTTGACCAGCACGAAGAACTGCGAGGCCGCCAGCGGGACGTCGTCGATCTGCAGTTCCCCGATCTCGATGCGACGCTCCAGCAGCGCGGCGAAGTCGCCCTGGACGCGCATCGGCCCGCTTTCCCAGAATGCGCGCGCCAGCCGCTTCTCGACCATCTGCGGCGTGCACAGCAGGCGGTGGCCGGCCAGCGCCTCGGGCTCGCTGACCATCGTGAAGAAGGCGTCGGCAACCTGCAGCAGGCGCGTGCGCAGCGGCGTTTCCGGCGACGGACTGAAGATCGACGAGGGCAGGCGCTGCTCGCAGTAAGCGGCCGCGGCGGCGGTGAACAGCGTGTCCTTGTCGCCGAAATGGCTGTAGACGGTCAGCTTGGACACGCCTGCCTCGGCGGCGATCTGGTCCATGCTGACGCCTTCGTAGCCCTGCTGGGCGAACATGCGCTCGGCGGCTTCCAGGATCGCGGCGCGCTTGGCCAGATCCTTGGGGCGGCCGGGTCCGGCCGCAGCACGCGACTGGGGGGCGGGATCGGGCAGGGGGGCGGGCGTCGACATTGCCGGAATACTATACCAACGGGTTTTGTATCCAGATACTATACGCACCAGTTTATTAATGGATCCGCCCCGGAGACCGGCTTGGACGCGAGCACCCCCTGTCATTCCCGCGCATTGCGCACGCGCCGTTGGCGCCTGCCGGCACTCGCCGGTACGGTCCTGCTCGTACTCGCCGCCTGTGGCGGTGGTACGCCACCGGCGGAGGCGCCCCGCCCGGTGCTGGTGGTGCGTCCCGGCGATCTCGCCAACGACGGGATCGGCGCCTACGCCGGCGAAATCCGCGCGCGCGAGGAAAGTGCGCTGGCGTTCCAGGTGGGCGGGCATCTGGTGCGCCGGCTGGTCGATGCCGGCGAACACGTGCAACGCGACCAGGTACTGGCCGAGATCGATCCGGGCGACCTGCGGCTGCAGGCGCAATCGGCGCAGGCGCAGCTGAGCGCCGCGGAAGCGGAGCACGCGCGTGCGCGGACCGACCAGGCGCGCTACGCACGGCTGGCCGAGCAGCAACTGGTCAGCCGCTCGACGATGGACGCGCAGGACGCGGCCTACAAGGCGGCGCAGGCGCAGGTGCGCGCAGCGCGCGCCCAGTCCGACGTGGCCCGCAACCAAGCCGGTTACACCCGGCTGCGGGCACCGCGCGATGGCGTGATCGCCAGCCGTCAGGCCGAGGCCGGGCAGATCGTCGGCGCCGGACAGACCATCTACACGCTGGCCGGCGACGACGGCCGCGAGGTCGCGATCGCGCTGCCCGAGTCGCGCATCGCCGGGTTCCGGGTCGGACAGCCCGCCAGCGTCGAGCTGTGGAACCGGCCGGGCGAACGCTACGAGGGCCGGATCAGCGAGATTGCCGCCGCCGCAGACCCGCAGACCCGCACCTATGCCGCGCGGGTCGCCCTGACGCTGCCGGACGACGCCGCGGTGGAACTGGGTCAGAGCGCGCGGGTGTATCTGTCGGGCAACGGCGCCGAAGCGGCGCTGTCGGTGCCGCTGTCGGCGATCCAGCCTGGGGCCGGCGACGCGGAAGGCGACAGGGCGGCGGTATGGGTGGTCGACCCGCAGACGCGGGCGCTGCGCCGGGTGCCGGTGACCATCGGTGCCTATGGCGAGCATGCGGTCGCGGTCCACGATGGCGTCACGGCCGAGACGCTGGTGGTCGCCGCCGGCGGACACCTGCTGCGGGAGGGGCAGGTCGTCGCGCCGGTGGACCGCGACAATCGCCCCATAGAACCCGAAACCCCGAAGCCGGTGCCTCGGAAATGAGGCAGGCCGTCACCGTGAGCCGATGCCGCATGGCACCTGCGCCCCTCCCCCGCTTGCGGGGGAGGATGGGTGGGGGCCTGGCGGGCAGGGCACCCTCACCCCAACCCCTCTCCCGCCAGCGGGAGAGGGGCTCGAGCCGGCGCTTCGCGCTTCAGCGCCGATGCCGCATGGCACCTGCATGCCTCCCTTGCTTGCAGGGGAGGATGGATGGGGGCATGGCGGGCAGGGCACCCTCACCCCAACCCCTCTCCCGCCAGCGGGAGAGGGGCTCGAGCCGGCGCTTCGCGCTTCAGCGCCGATGCCGCATGGCACCTGCGCCTCTCCCCCGCTTGCAGGGGAGGATGGGTGGGGGCATGGCGGGTGATGCACCCTCACCCCAACCCCCCTCCCGCCAGCGGGAGAGGGGCTCGAGTTGGTGCTCCCCCGTCCTCAGCCCGCGGTATCACCGATGACCCGCTTCAATCTCTCCGAGTGGGCGCTCGGCAACCGTGCGCTGGTGCTCTACGCGATGCTCGTCGTCGCCTTGGCCGGCACTTGGTCGTACATGCAGCTCGGCCAGTCGGAGGATCCGCCGTTCACGTTCAAGGCGATGGTGGTGCGCACGCTGTGGCCGGGCGCGACCGCCGACCAGGTGGCGCAGCAGGTCACCGAGCGGATCGAGCAGAAACTGATGGAAACCGGCGACTACGAGCTGATCCGCTCGTACTCGCGCCCGGGCGAGTCGCAGATCATCTTCATGGCGCGCGATTCGATGCGCTCCTCGGAGATCCCCGAGCTCTGGTACCAGGTGCGCAAGAAGGTCGGCGACCTGCGGCCGTCGCTGCCGCAGGAGATCGTCGGGCCGTTCTTCAACGACGAGTTCGGCGACACCTTCGGCAACATCTATGCGCTCAGCGGCGAGGGCTTCGACTACGCGCTGATGAAGGACTACGCCGACCGCATCCAGCGCGCGCTGCAGCGCCTGCCCGACGTCGGCAAGGTCGAGCTGGTCGGCCTGCAGGACGAGCGGGTGTGGATCGAGGTCAACAATACCCGGCTGGCCACGCTCGGCATCCCGATGGCGGCGGTGCAGCAGGCGCTGGCCGAGCAGAACGCGGTGGTGCCGGCGGGCTTCTTCGAGACCGCCGACGAGCGCGTGCAGCTGCGCGTCGACGGCGCGTTCGATTCGGTCGAGTCGATCCGCGCGTTCCCGGTGCGCGCCGGCGACCGTACGGTGCGGCTGGGCGACATCGCGACCGTGACCCGCGGCTTCGCCGACCCCGCCGCGCCGCGGATGCGCTTCATGGGCGACGACGCGATCGGCATCGCGGTGGCGATGCACGACGGCGGCGACATCCTGCGGCTCGGCCGCACCCTGGAACGCGAGTTCGCGCGGCTGCAGGACACGCTGCCGGCCGGCCTGCAGTTGCGGCGGGTCGCCGACCAGCCGCGCGCAGTGCGCGATTCGGTCGGCGAGTTCGTCAAGGTGCTGGCCGAGGCGGTGGTCATCGTGCTGCTGGTCAGCTTCCTGTCGCTGGGCCTGCGCACCGGGCTGGTGGTGGCGGTCTCGATCCCGCTGGTGCTGGCGATGACCTTCATCGCGATGCACCAGTTCGGCATCGGCCTGCACAAGATCTCGCTCGGCGCGCTGGTGCTGGCACTGGGATTGATGGTCGACGACGCGATCATCGCGGTGGAGATGATGGCCATCCGCATGGAGCAGGGCGACAGCCGGCTCAAGGCGGCAAGCTACGCCTGGAGCCACACCGCGTTCCCGATGCTGACCGGCACCCTGGTCACCGCCGCCGGCTTCCTGCCGATCGCGACCGCGGCCTCGAGCACCGGCGAGTACACCCGCTCGCTGTTCCAGGTGGTGACGATCGCGCTGGTGGTGTCGTGGATCGCGGCGGTGCTGTTCATTCCGCTGCTCGGCGAGAAGATGCTGCCCGACCTCGCGCATCCGCAGCCGCCGCGTCCCGGCTCGCCGGCCGCGCGCTGGCGTGCATGGCGCCGGTCGCTGGCCGACCGCTGGCCGGCGCTGGCGTTCGCGCTGGCGCCGCGCGAGCCGGGAGCGCATGACGCCGACCCCTACGCGCGGCCTTTCTACCGCCGGTTCCGCCGCCTGCTGGACTGGACGCTGCGCATGCGCTGGCTGGTGATCGGCGCGACGGTGCTGCTGCTGGTGCTGTCGCTGGCGCTGTTCCGCTTCGTGCCGCAGCAGTTCTTCCCCGATTCCACCCGGCTGGAGCTGATGGTGGACATGGAACTGGCCGAGGGCAGTTCGCTGCGCGCCACCGAGGACAACGCGCGCCGGCTGGAGGCGCTGCTGCAGGGCCGTGCCGGCATCGACAACTACGTCGCCTACGTCGGCACCGGCTCGCCGCGGTTCTACCTGCCGCTGGACCAGCAGTTGCCGCAGGCGAACTTCGCCCAGTTCGTGGTGATGGCCTCGGACGTCGCCGCGCGCGAACGCATCCGCAGCTGGCTGATCGACGAGGTCGCGCCGCAGTTCCCGACGCTGCAGCTGCGCGTGACCCGGCTCGAGACCGGCCCGCCGGTCGGCTATCCCGTGCAGTTGCGGGTCTCGGGCGAGCACGCCGAGCGGGTGCGCGCGATCGCGCGCGAGGTCGCCGGGCAGGTACGCGCCAATCCGCACGTGGCCAACGTCAACCTCGACTGGGACGAGCCCAGCAAGGTGGTGCGGCTGGTCATCGACCAGGAGCGCGCGCGCGCGCTCGGCGTCAGCTCGCAGCAGCTGGCGCAGTTCCTCGCCGGCTCGCTGTCGGGCCTGCAGGTCAGCACCTACCGCGAGGGCAACGAGCTGATCGGCATCCTGATGCGCGGCGACGCCGACGAGCGCGCGCAGCTGGCGATGCTGGACAGTCTCGCGGTGCCCACCGCCAGCGGGCAGTCGGTGCCGCTGGCGCAGGTCGCGCGGCTGGAGCCGGCGTTCGAGGATGGCATCATCTGGCACCGCGACCGCCTGCCGACGGTGACCGTGCGCGCCGACATCCGCGACGCCACCACGGCGCCGACCGTGGTCGCGCAGATCCTGCCGACGCTGGCCGGCATCCGCGAGGCGCTGCCCGAGGGCTATCTGCTCGAGACCGGCGGCACGGTCGAGGACTCGGGGAAGGGCCAGGACTCGATCAAGGCCGGCCTGCCGCTGTTCCTGCTGGTCGTGGTGACGCTGCTGATGCTGCAGCTGCGCAGTTTCTCGCGCAGCGCGCTGGTGCTGCTGACCGCGCCGCTGGGCATGATCGGCGTGACCCTGTTCCTGCTGGTGTTCCGGGTGCCGTTCGGCTTCGTCGCGATGCTCGGCACGATCGCGCTGGCCGGCATGATCATGCGCAACTCGATCATCCTGGTCGACCAGATCGAGCAGGACATCGCCGCCGGCCATGCGCGCTGGGACGCGGTGATCGACGCCACCGTGCGTCGCTTCCGGCCGATCGTGCTGACCGCACTCGCCGCGATCCTGGCGATGATCCCGCTGTCGCGCAGCGTGTTCTTCGGGCCGATGGCGGTGGCGATCATGGGCGGGCTGACGGTCGCGACGCTGCTGACGCTGACCTTCCTGCCGGCGTTGTACGCGGCATGGTTCCGGGTGCGGCGCGACGAGCCGGACCATTCCGGTGCGCATCCCGGCCACGGCGCTGCCGGCGACGATTGATCCCGCCCCTGCGGCCGCGGCGGGCGGTTGCCGCGAACGGGGCGCGTTCCCGGCGGTCCCGGCGCGACGGTCGCGGCCGGCTGGGGTAATCTCTGCGCGCCGGACGGGCGGGGAGGGGGCCGCTGCGGCACCGACACGAGGGGAACCACGCTTGCCTGCCGCGCACGTCGAAGCGACGCATCCGTCGCCGCCTGCCGCGCGCCGATCCGGCGCGTCCGCCATCGTCCGCCGCGCCCGGCTGTTCGGCTGGCTGCTGCCGGCCGCCTGCGCGCTTGCCGCGCCCGCGCTCGCCGGCACGACGCAGGTCGCCCGGCTCGATCCCGACTACCGCAACACGCTGCGCCACTACGGCGACGAGCAGGGCCTGCCGCAGGCCAGCGTCAACGCGATGCTGCAGACTCGCGACGGTTTCCTGTGGCTGGGCACGTTCGGCGGCCTGGTCCGCTTCGATGGGCGGGAGTTCCGCATCTTCGGTTCCGTCGGGCAGGTCCAGGGCGACGGCCGCGACCGCGGGCCGGCGAGCAGCCGCATACTCGCCCTGCACGAGGACGACCGCGGCCGGCTCTGGATCGGCACGCAGGAAGCGGGGGTCGGCCTGCTCGAACATGGCCGTTTCAGGCAACTGCCCCTCTGCGGCGGACGCTGCCAGGTCAACCATTTCGTCCGCGCTGACGACCGGACGCTGTGGATCCTGAGCACCCAGGGCGTGTTCCGGGTCGACACCGACACCCTGCAGGCCCGGACCTACCTGGACGCCTACAACGCGTTCGACTCGGTCGCGCCAATGGCCGACGGCGAACTCTATGCCGGGGGACAGGACGGGTTGTGGCGGCTGTCGCGCTCCGGCGGCGTGCGCGTCCCGCTGCCGGACGGACGCACGGTCGTCCGTCGGATAGTCGCGGCGCCGGACCTGTTGTGGCTCGTCCTCAGCGACCGCACCCTCTACCGCTACCGGCCCTCGACCGGCGAATGGACCCTGGTCAGGACCGGTCTGCCGTTCGAGACCCAGCTGATACCGTCGAACGACGGCCGCGTCTACATTTCCGACGAGGTGTCCGGGCTGCGCATGCTCGCCGGCGACGGCCGCGAGCAGCCGGTGCAGGGCGCCGAGTCGCTGCACGTGCGCGTCGTGCACCTCGATGACGAAGGCAACACCTGGATCGGCACGACCGGCCAAGGATTGTGGCGGATGCGGCCGGCGCGCGTGGCGATGCTGCATGCGCCGGGCCTGGGCGGACGGGCGCCGGGGCGCGTGGTCGAGGGCGACGGCCACGGCGGGCTGTGGCTGGGGTTCGGCTGCGCCGGCCTATGGCACCGGCGCGCGGACGGCGAGACGCGCCGGTTGCCGGTCGAGGACGTGCTCGACGATGCCTGCATCTCCAGCCTGTTCCACGACGAGGCCTCCGATGCGCTGTGGATCGGCACGTCGAACGCCGGCCTCGGCCGTTTCCACGACGGCGTGCTGGAGCGGGCCTGGCACTGGCCGGGCGAAGCGATGCTGGGGGTCTGGCGCTCGCGCGACGGCGCTTGGTGGGCGGCGACGCTGCGCAACGTCTACCGCCTGCGGATGGAAGCCGACGGCAGCGTGCACGAGGCGAGCCGGCTCGACGCGTTGTCGGGCATGAGCATCGCCAAGATGGTCGACGCACGCGCCGGCGGCGTCTGGTTCGTGGGCGATCGTGGCGTGTTCCGGCTGGTCGACGACGTGGTGGTCGAGCGCTGGACCGCCGAGGACGGCGTGCCGCCATTCGCGCGCGCCCTCCACGAGGACGACGACGGCCTGTGGATCGGGACCTACGGCGGCGGACTGGTCCACATCCAGGACGGTGTCGTCGTGCGCCATACCACCGCCGACGGGCTGTTCGACGACACCGTGTCGTGCATCCTGCCCGATCGCGACGGGCGGCTGTGGCTGGCGGGCAACCGTGGCCTCTCGGTGCTGCTGGAACGTCCGATCGCCGCCACCGGTCCACGGCTGATGACCATCGGTACCGCCGACGGCCTGGACCCCGTGGAATTCAACGGCGGCACGGCTTCGGCTTGCCGGACCGACGCCGGCGGCACCAAGCTGTTCGCGATGATCCGCGGGTTCGCGCTCGTCGAGCCGTCGCACTTCGCCGTGGCGGCGCGCCGGCCGCCGACGCCGTATGTGGACCGGGTGAGGATCTCGGGGCGCGAGCTCGATCCCTTCGACCTGCCGCGGTTCGGCGTGGACGCGGCCAATCTCGAGATCGTGGTCGGCGTCATCGGCCTGGCCGATCCGCAGCGCACCCGCATCCGCTACCGGATCGGCGAAGGTGCGGACTGGCTGGAGGCCGACGCCGGCCGCAACCTCCTGTTGCCCGATGTCCCGTGGGGCGAACGCCGGTTCGAGGTGCAGGCGCGCTATCTCGACGGCGACTGGTCGAAGTCCGTGGTGCTGCGCTTCGATCGCCCGGTGCCATGGTATCGCCGCGACTGGATCTGGCTGGCCGCCAGTCTCGCCGGCCTGCTGTGCCTGTTGTGGGCGACGCGCGAGCGCCGCGTCCACGGCGGCGATTACGATGCGGTCGTCGAACGCGCCCGCGCGAGACTGGGAGATGGCCGCGCGTCGGAATGAGCGGTGCCGCCCGGCGCCGGGCCGGCGGCGCCGTCGGCGGGCGGTGGCTGCAGCGGCAGGTGCACGACGAAGCGCGTGCCCTCGCCCGGAACGCTGTCGCAGTCGATCTTTCCGCCGGCCTCGGCGACGATCCGGTGCACCATCGCCAAGCCGATCCCCGAGCCGCGCTCGCGCGGCTTGGTGGTGAAGAACGGCTCGAAGATCCGCGCCCGGATCTCCGCTGGCATGCCGTGACCGGTATCGGCCAGGCGGAGCAGGACCTTTCCGTCGTCGACGCCGGTCGCGAGTGTGAAGCGGCCGCCACCGGGCATCGCGTCGACCGCGTTCTTGGCGATGTTGAGCACGGCGGCCTCGAACTCAGTGCGGTCCATGCGGATCCAGGCCGGCCGGTCGCACAGCGCCGCCTGCGCCTCGACACCGGGGCCGGCGATCGAGTGCAGCATCGGCATCAGTTCGTGCAGCACCGCGTTGGCGTCGAAGGTCTCGCGCACTGCCGCATCGTTGCGCGCGAGCGTCAGCAGCCGCCCGGTCAGGTCCCGTCCGCGCCGCGTCGCCGCCTCGATCCGCTGCAGGCAGTACCGCGTCTCGTCGTCGACGCCGCGGTGGCGCAGTCCGCGCTGCGCGAAGCCGAGCACGACGCCCAGCAGGTTGTTGAAGTCGTGCGCGACGTTGCTGGCGAGCTTGCCGAGCGCGTCGATGCGCTGGGACTGCAGCAACTGCGCCTGCGAATCCTCCTTGTCCCGGATCTCGAGCTCGAGCTGCCGGCACAGCAGCGTCAGCTCGCGGTTGCGCCGGTCGCTGATGTCCGACTTGAGGATCAGCCGGTCGAGGATCAGCGCGACGATCGCGTTGGCCAGCACCGGCTGCAGCAGGTGCGAGACGATCTCGCGGAGCGCGCCGGTATCCGCCCCGCCGCGCTGCAGGTCCGTCCACGCACCGAGCAGCAGGACCGCCAGGTATGCGATGGCCGTTGCCCACAGCCCGCGGCGGCCCAGCAGCAGCCCTGCGAACAACAGCGGCAGGATGCTGAGCATGACGCTGGCCGACTGGGCCGCCAGCCCGTAGCGGACGTGGCTGAGCCCCAGCAGGACTAGGCCGGTGGCGATCAGCGCTGCGGCCACCGGGCGTTGGGCGGGGAAGCGGTGCGGCGTCATCGCGGCATTATCGTCGGCGTATCCGTTCGCTGCGGTGGGAGCGAGCCGCGCTCAGGCATCCACCGGGCGGAGACGCTCCCGGAGCCAGGCGGCGAGCGCGGATTCGTCGAGGTCGCCGGCCGCAAGCGCGATCCAGGCCAGATAGCGGTCCTGCTGCGGGGCATCGATGTCGATGCCGTTGAGCCGCAGGAACAGCAGGGCCGCGACCAGCGATGTGCGCTTGTTGCCGTCGACGAAGGGATGCAGGTGCGCGATGCCGTGCGCGTAGGCCGCTGCCAGCGCGCACAGGTCGGGCGGCGGATCGCCATAGCTGGCAAGTTGCAGCGGCTTCGCCAGCGCGGTTTCGAACAGGCCGCGGTCGCGCACGCCGGTGGCACCGCCATGTTCGGCAAGCTGGCGCAGGTGGATCGCTTCGACCACCGGCGCCTGCAGCCAGACGATGCCGTTCACTTCGCCAGCTGGCGCAGCACGTCGCGGTTCTCGCGCATGATTTTCTCCGCGACGCGCATCTGCCGCTCGAACTCGGCGTCGTAGGCGGAAATCAGATAGCCGCCGGGCGCCTCGTTGAGGTGCAGCGAATCCCCGGCCTCCAGACGCAGCCGCGACAGGACTTCCTTGGGCAGCACGACGCCCACCGAATTGCCGATGCGGGTCAGCTTGAGTGCGGTCATGGCGGGTTCCCTGTCGTGGCGGAGTTATTACGAACGTAATTACGCCGCTCGCCCCTTGTTTCGTCAAGTCCCTCGCGCGGTCGCGATGCCGGGCGTTCAGAGGCCGGCAGCGGATCGCATGCGCAGCAGCGGCCGCCGTCGGCGTGCGGACTACGCTCGGCCGCTCAATCCTCGAGCAGCGCCAGGTTCCGCACCGCGCCCTTGTCGGCGCTGGTCGCCAGCAGCGCGTAGGCCTTCAGGGCGGCGGTGACCTTGCGCGGGCGCGGCTGCGCGGGCTTCCAGCCGGCCGTGTCCCGGGCTTCGCGCCGCAGGGCCAGTTCGGCGTCGTCGACCAGCAGGTCGATGCGCCGCTGCGGGATGTCGATGCGGATGCGGTCGCCGTCCTGGACCAGGCCGATGGTGCCGCCGGCGGCAGCCTCCGGCGAGGCGTGGCCGATCGACAGGCCCGAGGTGCCGCCCGAGAAGCGGCCGTCGGTCAGCAGGGCGCATTTCTTGCCCAGCCCCTTCGACTTCAGGTACGAGGTCGGGTACAGCATCTCCTGCATGCCGGGGCCGCCCTTCGGCCCCTCGTAGCGGATGACCACGACCTCGCCCGGCTGTACCACGTCGCCGAGGATGCCGGCCACCGCCGCGTCCTGGCTTTCGAACACCCGCGCCGGGCCTTCGAACACGTGGATCGACGGGTCGACGCCGGCGGTCTTGACCACGCAGCCGTCGACGGCGAGGTTGCCGGTCAGCACCGCCAGCCCGCCCTCGGCCGAGAACGCGTGGGCGACGTCGCGGATGCAGCCGGTCGCGCGGTCGGCGTCGGGCGTGTCCCAGCGCGTGGCCTGGCTGAAGGCGGTCTGGGTCGGGATGCCGGCCGGGCCGGCCCGGAAGAACGTCCGCACCGCATCGTCGTCGCTGACGCCGATGTCCCATTGCGCGAGCGCCTCGCCCAGCGTCGCGCTGTGCACGGTCGGCACGTCGACGTGCAGCAGGCCGCCGCGCGCCAGTTCGCCGAGGATCGCGGGAATCCCGCCGGCGCGGTGCACGTCCTCGATGTGGTAGTCGGGCGTGTTCGGCGCGACCTTGCACAGCTGCGGCACGCGCCGCGACAGCCGGTCGATGTCGGCCAGGGTGAAATCGACGCCGGCCTCCTGGGCCGCGGCCAGCAGGTGCAGGATGGTGTTGGTCGAGCCGCCCATCGCGATGTCGAGCGTCATCGCGTTCTCGAACGCCTCGAACGTGGCGATGCCGCGCGGCAGCGCGGCCGGGTCCTCGGCGCCGTACCAGCGGTGGCACAGCTCGACGGCGGTGCGGCCGGCGCGCAGGAACAGCTGCTCGCGGTCGGCGTGCGTCGCCAGCAGGGTGCCGTTGCCGGGCAGCGACAGGCCCAGCGCCTCGGTCAGGCAGTTCATCGAGTTGGCGGTGAACATGCCCGAGCAGGAGCCGCAGGTCGGGCAGGCGCTGCGCTCGACCGCCGCGACTTGTTCGTCGGAGGCGTCCGGGTCGGCGGCGATGACCATCGCGTCGACGAGGTCGAGCTTGTGCCCGTTGGCAGTGCCATCGGCGAGCCGGGTCTTGCCCGCCTCCATCGGTCCGCCGGAGACGAACACCACCGGGATGTCCAGCCGCAGCGCCGCCATCAGCATGCCGGGCGTGATCTTGTCGCAGTTGGAGATGCACACCAGCGCATCGGCGCAGTGCGCGTTGACCATGTACTCGACCCCGTCGGCGATCAGCTCGCGGCTCGGCAGCGAATACAGCATGCCGTCGTGGCCCATCGCGATGCCGTCGTCGACGGCGATGGTGTTGAACTCCTTGGCCACGCCGCCCACGCGCTCGATCTCGCGCGCGACCAGTTGGCCCATGTCCTTGAGGTGCACATGGCCGGGCACGAACTGGGTGAACGAGTTCGCGATCGCGACGATCGGCTTGTGGAAGTCGCCGTCGGTCATGCCGGTCGCGCGCCACAGCGCGCGGGCGCCGGCCATGTTGCGGCCGTGGGTGGAGGTGCGTGAGCGGTATTCGGGCATCGGGCGGGGTCTGCAATGGGTCTGGCGAATGGCCGGCGGCGGCCGGCGTTGGCGGGAACGGCCTGGTGCGGGTGCCCGGTGCGGGTGTGCCGCCGTGCCGTGCCGGCATTGTGCGGCCGGCACGGCAGGCGGGGCGGCCGGTGCGCGGCTCAGTCGCGCAGTTCGTTGACCTGGCAGGTGGTCTCGATGCGCGCCAGCACCGCCGCGGTGACCTCGCCGGTGGAGCGCGCGGCGCCGCCGGCCGCGAGATCGGCGCTGAACACGCCGGCCTCCAGCGCATCGTCGACCGCCTGCTCGATGCAGGCCGCTTCCTGCGACAGGCCCAGCGAGTAGCGCAGCAGCAGCGCGGCGCTGAGGATCGTGCCGTAGGGATTGGCGATGCCGCGGCCGGCGATGTCCGGCGCCGAGCCGTGGATCGGCTCGTACATGCCGACGCTGCCCTCGCCGAGCGAGGCCGACGGCAGCAGGCCCAGCGAGCCGGCCAGCATCGAGGCCTCGTCGGTCAGGATGTCGCCGAACATGTTCTCGGTGACGATGACATCAAAGGCGCGCGGTTTCGACAGCAGGTGCATCGCCATCGAGTCGACCAGCTGGTGTTCCAGGGTGATGTCGGGGAACTCGTCGCGCGCGACGCGGCTGGCGACGTCGCGCCACAGCCGCGAGGTCTCCAGCACGTTGGCCTTGTCGACCGAGGTCACGTGGCCGCGGCGGCCGCGTGCCAGCAGGCAGGCGCGGCGCACCACGCGTTCGATCTCGGCGACGCTGTAGCTGCACAGGTCGCTGGCCGACTCGGCGGTGCGGGTGCGCGCGCCGAAGTAGATGCCACCGGTCAGTTCGCGCACCACCAGCAGGTCGACGCCGGCCAGCAGGTGCGGCTTGATCGGCGAGGCGCCCATCGTCGCGGTGTGCGGACGGGTCGGGCGCAGGTTGGCGTACAGGCCCAGCGCCTTGCGAATCGCCAGCAGGCCCTGCTCGGGACGCACGGATGCGTTCGGGTCCGACCACTTCGGCCCGCCGACGGCGCCCAGCAGCACCGCGTCGGCGTCGCGCGCGGCGGCCAGGGTTGCGTCGGGCAGCGGCTTGCCGGTGGCGTCGATCGCCGCGCCGCCGATCAGGTGCTCGTGCAGGGTGAAGCGGTGGCCGTAGCGGCGTTCCACGGCCTGCAGCACCTCGACCGCGGCCGCGGTCACTTCCGGGCCGATGCCGTCGCCGGGCAGTACCACGATGTCAGCGTGCATGGATGCGGTCCTCATGGGTATGTTCGTAGTTGCGGATCTCGGCGTCGCGCGCCAGCAGGTAGCCCATCTCGTCGACGCCCTCGAGCAGGCAGGTGCGCGCGAACGCGTCCAGCGGGAAGGAATGGACGCGGCCATCGGGCGTGCGCAGTTCGCGCGCGGCGATGTCGATCTCCAGCACGTCGTCGGGCCGCGCCATCAGCGCCTGCACGTCGGCCTCTGGCAGCACGATCGGCAGCAGGCCGTTCTTCAGCGCGTTGTTGCGGAAGATGTCGGCGATCTCGCTGCTGACGATCGCGCGCAGGCCCAGGTCGCGCAGCGCCCACGGCGCATGCTCGCGCGAGGAGCCGCAGCCGAAGTTGCGCCCGGCGATCAGGATCGAGCGGCCGGCGTTCTCTGGCCGGTTGAACGCGAACGCCGGGTTCGGGCTGCCGTCTGCCTGCCAGCGCCAGTCGTTGAAGGCGTGCCGGCCCAGGCCCTTGCGCTCGGTCGTCGACAGGAAGCGCGCGGGGATGATCTGGTCGGTGTCGATGTTGGTCTCGCGCAGCACGACGCTGGCGGAGACGACTCGGGTGTTGGACTGCATGGTCTGGGGTTCTATTTTTGGCCACGGATTGACGCGGATAGGCGCGGATAAAAAACGATTTGCAGGATCAATGCGTTGGCAAGGGCCATGTACGCTCGTCATTCCCGCCTTCGCGGAAATGACGGTGCTGCAAGGGCTGGAAACAAGGATGCTTTGATCCGCGTTGATCCGCGTCGATCCGTGGCCGAATGCGCTGCATCACGCCACCTCCCGACGGTCGGCGAACAGTTCGCGCGGATCGGCGACCACGCCGCGCACCGCGGCCCAGGCGGCGCTGACCGGCGAGGCCAGCAGCGTGCGCGAGCCCGGCCCCTGGCGGCCCTCGAAGTTGCGGTTGCTGGTGCTCACCGCCAGTTGCCCCGGTGCGACCAGGTCGCCGTTCATCGCGATGCACATCGAGCAGCCGGGCTCACGCCATTCGGCGCCGGCGGCGCGGACCACCGCATCGATGCCCTCGGCCTCGGCGGCCCGCTTGACGATCTCCGAGCCCGGCACGACCAGCATGCGCACGTTCGGCGCGACACGGCGCCCGCGCAGCACCGTGGCGACGTCGCGCATGTCGCCGAGGCGGCCGTTGGTGCACGAGCCGACGAACACCACGTCGACGGGGGTGCCGGCCAGGGTGTCGCCGGCCTGCAGGTGCATGTAGTCCAGGCCCTTCTGCGCGGCGACGTCGGCCGCGGCGGGGATCGGCACGTCGACGCCGATCGCGGTGCCCGGATGCGTCCCCCAGGTCAGCGTCGGGCGGATGTCGGCGGCGTCGATGCGGACCTCGACGTCGAAACGCGCGCCCGCGTCGCTGCGCAGCTCGCGCCAGCGCGCCACGGCGGCGTCGAACGCGGCGCCCTTGGGGCCGCGCGGCGTGCGCGCGATCCAGTCGAAGGTCACCTCGTCGGGCGCGACCATGCCGGCGCGCGCACCGGCCTCGATCGACATGTTGCACAGGGTCATGCGCTGCTCCATGTCCATCGCCTCGATGGTGGAGCCGCGGTACTCGATGACGTGGCCGGTCCCGCCGTTGACGCCGATGACGCCGATCGCGTGCAGGATCACGTCCTTGGCGCCCACGCCCGGTGCGAGGTCGCCGTCCACGGTGATCGCCATCGTCCTGGCCTTGCGCTGCAGCAGGCACTGCGTCGCCAGCACGTTGCCGACCTCGCTGGTGCCGATGCCGAACGCCAGCGCGCCGAACGCACCATGCGTCGAGGTGTGGCTGTCACCGCAGACGATGGTCATGCCCGGCAGGGTGAAGCCCTGTTCCGGGGCGATGACGTGGACGATGCCGCGCTGGTCGGAGGCCATGTCGAACAGCTCGATGCCGTGCTCGGCGCAGTTGCGCGCCAGCATCTCGACCTGGGCGCGCGCGGCGTCGGTCGCGTAGGGCAGGCGGCCGTCGGCGTCGGCCGGCAGGGTCGGCGTGGAATGGTCCATCGTTGCCTTGGTGCGGTCCGGGCGCCGCGGCGCGATGCCGCGCTCGCGCAGTTCCGTGAACGCCTGCGGCGAGGTGACCTCGTGGATCAGGTGCAGGTCGATGTACAGCACCGCGGGCGCGGCCTCGCTTTCGGGGATCACGACGTGCGCGTCCCACAGCTTGTCGAACAGGGTACGGGGTGGGGAGGTCATGGCGTCTGGCTGGTCTGCGGAGAAGGGACTGGCGGACGGTGTGGCGGTCGTGGCACTCATGCGCTGGCCGCGACCGGTTGCGGCGCACGGGTGCGCAGGATGCGGTTGGCGACATCCAGCCACGCCAGCGCGCTGGCCTCGATGATGTCACGGCTGGTGCCGCTGCCTTCGTAGTCGCAGCTCCGGCCGGGCGCGCTTTCGTGGCGCACGCCGAGGTTGGCCTCGCCGCGCGCGTCGCGGCCGATGCCGACGCTGTGCACCTGGTAGCTCTGCAGCGACAGCTCGACGCCGGTCGCCGCCGCCAGCGCGGCGAACAGCGCATCCACGGGGCCGTCGCCGAGCGCGCTCTCGCTGACCCGGGTGCCGTCGGGCGCCGACAGCTCGACCTGCGCGCTGGCGCGCTGGCCGCGGTCGCTGACCGTCATCGACGCCAGGCGCCAGCCCTGGCCGTGCAGGTCGCCTTGCATCAGCGCCTCCAGGTCGTCGTCGTCGACCACGCGCTGCTGCTCGCACAGCGCCTTGAACGCGGCGAACACCTGGTCGATCTGCGCGTCCTCCAGCGTGTAGCCCAGCGCGCGCAGGCGGTGGCCGACCGCGGCGCGGCCGCTGTGGCGGCCCAGCACCAGCTTCGAGTCGGGCCAGCCGACATCCGAGGGATTCATGATCTCGTAGGTGCCGCGGTGGCGCAGCATGCCGTGCTGGTGGATGCCGGACTCGTGGGCGAACGCGTTGTCGCCGACGATCGCCTTGTTGCGCTGCACCTGCATGCCGGTCAGGCGGCTGAGCAGCTGCGAGGTCGGGACCAGCAGGCGCGTGTCCAGGCGGGTGTCGATGTCGTAGAAGGCGTTGCGCACCTTCAGCGCCATCGCCAGTTCCTCGATCGCGCAGTTGCCGGCGCGCTCGCCGATGCCGTTGACCGTGCACTCGACCTGGCGCGCGCCGCCCTCGATCGCGGCCAGCGAGTTGGCGACCGCCAGGCCCAGGTCGTCGTGGCAGTGCGCGCTGAAGATCACGTCCCGCGCGCCCGGGACCGTGGCGATCAGGCGCTGGAACAGCCCGCGCATCTCCTCGGGCGTGGTGTAGCCCAGGGTGTCGGGGACGTTGATGGTGCCCGCGCCGCCCGCGATCGCCGCGCCGATCACCTCGGCCAGGAAGTCTTCTTCCGTGCGGGTGCCGTCCTCGGTCGAGAACTCGACGTCGTCGACCAGCCGGCGCGCGTGCTCGACGCTGGCCGCGGCCAGGTCCAGCACCTGCTGCCGGCTCATGCGCAGCTTGTGCTCGCGGTGCAGCGGGCTGGTGGAGATGAAGATGTGCAGGCGCGGATTGGCGGTGCCTTCGAGCGCGCGCGCCGAGGCCTCGATGTCGGCCGGCAGGCAGCGCGACAGCACCGCCAGCGTCGGCGTGCGGATCTCGCGCGCGATCAGCTTCGCGGCCTCGCGGTCGGATTCGGAGCTGGCCGGGAAGCCGGTCTCGATGATGTCCACGCCCAGCTCGGCGAGCGCGCGCGCCATCACCACCTTCTGCTGCGGGGTCATGCTGCAGCCGGGCGACTGCTCGCCATCGCGCAGGGTGGTGTCGAAGATGCGGATGGTGTCTTGCGGGGTCATGCGGGAAGTTCCTCGGGAATTCGGTTCGGCGTGCGGTCGGGCGTCGGGCTTGCGGTCGGGGCGCTCGCGGGGAGCGCGGCGCGGCGAAGTCGCGGTTCCTCGCCGGTGGCGGCAACGGCGGCCGCCGCCAGGTCGTTGCGCCGGCGCGGCACCGCAAGCGGCGGCGCGGCGACGACCGCCTGCGCGGCCTCGGTCTCGCGCACCCGCCTGCGCGGCTTGCGCGGCGGCCGCGGCCGGACTTCCGACAGCAGCCGCGCCAGCACCGCGGCATCGAGGTTGCCGCCAGAGACCACCGCGCACTTGCGCTTGCCGGCGACGCGGCGGCCGGCCGCCAGCGCCAGCGCGCCGGCGCCCTCGGCGATCACGTGCTCCTCCAGCGCCAGCCGCACCAGGGTCTCGCGCAGCTCGGCCTCGCGCACGATCACCAGGTCGTCCAGCAGCCCGGCCAGCAGGTGCCGGGTGATGTGGCCGGGCTCCTTGACCCGCACGCCGTCGGCCAGCGTGACCGCGGGCTCGCGCACGCTGTCGTCGCCGCGCAGCAGGCGCACCATCGCGTCGACGCCTTCGACCTGCGCGCCGACGATGCGCACGCCCTGCGACTTCAGCGCCAGCGCGACGCCAGACGCCAGCCCGCCGCCGCCGATCGGCACGATGACCACGTCCGGCGTCAGCGCCGCCGCGATCTCCAGCCCGACCGTGCCCTGGCCGGCGATGACGTCGACATCGTCGAACGCCGACAGCAGCCGGAAGCCGTTCTGCGCGGCCAGTTCCGCGGCGAAGGCCTTGGCCTCGTCGTAGGTGTCGCCGTGCAGGCGCACCGCCGCGCCCCAGTGGGCGACACCGGCGATCTTGGTTTCCGGCGCGTTCTTCGGCATCACCGTGATCGCCGGCATGCCCAGCCGGTATGCGGCCCAGGCCAGGCCCTGGGCGTGGTTGCCGGCCGAGGCGGTGATGACCATGCGGTCGTCGCCGCGTTCGCGCGCGGCCAGCAGCGCGTTCATCGCCCCGCGCACCTTGTACGAGCCGGTGCGCTGCAGGTTCTCCAGTTTCAGCCAGCAGCCGAAGCGCTCGGCGTAGTGCATCGGGGTGACGTCGAGATAGCGACGCAGCCGCGCCTGCGCCGCCAGCACGTCGCTGGCGGTGACTTCGGGTGGGCGGCGTACGTCGGAATCCGTCATGGCAGGCTCAGACCGCCGTCAGCCAGCCGCTGGCGACGTGTTCCTCGCCGCGCACGACGCGCCGGTACAGCGCACCCAGTTCGGTGCTGACCGGGTTGCCGTCGTAACGGCGGTGCTCGATCTCCGCCACCGGCGCGACCTCGGCCGCGGTCCCGCAGGCGAACACCTCGTCGGCGTCCAGCAGTTCCTCGACCGTGACCGCACGCGACTCGGCGCCGCTGAGCGCGATCAGGGTGTCGCGGGTGATGCCCGGCAGCGCGTCGCGGTGCTCGACCGCGGTCACCCGGCCGCCCTTGACCATGAACACGTTGGCGCCGGTGCATTCGACGACGAAACCGTCGCGGTCGGTGAACAGCGCCTCGTCGAAGCCGCGGGCCTTGCTCTCGCGCTTGGCCAGGATCGAGTTGACGTAGGCGCCGCACAGCTTCAGCGGCGGCAGCGAATCGGCCGGATTGCGTCGCCACGTGCTGATGCCCAGCCGGGCGCGGGTGCCGTTGAGATGTACCTGGGTCGCGGTGGTGGCGACCATCAGGTGTTCGGTGTGGCCCTCGACGTCCAGCCCGAAGCTGCCCTCGCCGAACCACGCCAGCGGGCGGATGTAGGCGTCGCGGTGGCGGTTGGCGCGCAGCGTCGCCAGCACCGCTTCCGTCGCCTGTGACGGGTCGAAGGCCATGCCCAGCAGCGACGCGCCCTTGCGCATGCGCGCCATGTGCTCGGGCAGGCGGAACACCGCGGCGCCGCCGTCGGCGGTGGCGTAGGCGCGGATGCCCTCGAACACGCCGCTGCCGTAGTGCATCGCGTGCGTGGTCAGGCCGGCCTGCAGCGCGTCGATGTCGCACAGGGCGCCATCGAACCAGGCCCGCGGCCGGTCCGCGCCGCCGGCCTCCTGGTCCGGGCGGATGGGGGTGACGGTGGCGGCGGCCGCCTGCGCTGCGTTCAGCGACATGGCTGCATCTCCACCGACAGGCAGTCGTAGAGTTTGGCCAGCTGGCCGCGCAGCGCGCTGTCGGGGCGCTCGCTCTCGACGGTCATGCGCAGGTTCCAGCGGTCGCCGTCGTCCGGCGCGTCGCCTTCCAGGGACACCGCGCGGAAGCCGCGCCGTTCGGTGGTGCCGAGCACCCGGATCAGTGCGCCCTCGGCGCGGCGCAGGGTCATGTCAAGCTGGTAACGCATGGGTCGTTTCCTTGGCGGATGGCGTGGGGGTGGACGTGGGCGGCGCGACGGCCGGTGCACCGGTGTCGAGCGAGGTCGCCTCGTCGGCATCGAGCATCTGCGCGTTGTTGTGGTTGGGCGGCACCAGCGGCCAGACGTTGGCGGCGGTGTCGATGGCGACGTGCAGCAGCGCCGGGCCGGGCGCGTCGAGCAGCGCCTGCAGCGCGTCCTCGACCTCGTCGGCGCGTTCGATCGACAGCGCGGTGATGCCGAACGCGCGCGCGACCTCGGCGAAGTCTGGGTTGTCGGACAGGTCGATTTCCGAATAGCGGCGCTCGAAGAACAGTTCCTGCCATTGCCGCACCATGCCCAGCGCCTGGTTGTCGAGCAGGACGATCTTCACCGGCAGGCGGTAGCGGCGCAGCGTCGCCAGTTCCTGCACGTTCATCAGGAACGAGCCGTCGCCGCTGACGCAGACCACGCGCCGCGACGGATCCTGCAGCTGCGCGCCGATCGCCGCCGGCAGGCCGAAGCCCATCGCGCCGAGCGCGCCGCTGGTCAGGTGCTTGCGCGGATGGTCGAAGCGCCAGTGCTGCGCCACCCACATCTGGTGCTGGCCGACGTCGCAGGCGACCACGGCGTCGGGCGCCAGCTCGCTCATGCGCTTGAGCAGCGCCGGCGCGAACACCTTGTCGCCGGGGGCGTCGTAGCGCGCACCGAACCGGGCCCGGCGTTCGCTGCACAGCGTCCGCCAGGCCGTGCGCGCGGCCGCGTGGCGGCCTTCCTGCTGCGCCGCGCACGGTGCAGCCAGCCGAGACAGGCTGGCGGCGACGTCGCCGCACACCGCGACATCGGTGGCGCGCAGCTTGCCGATCTCGCAGCCGTCGCCGTCGAGATGGACGACGCGCGCATGCGGCGCGAACTCGGCCAGCTTGCCGGTGGCGCGGTCGTCGAAGCGCGCGCCGACGACGATCAGCAGGTCCGACTCCTGCACCGCCAGGTTGGCCGCGCGCGCGCCGTGCATGCCCAGCATGCCGAGGTTGGCCGGGTGCGAGGCGGGAAGCGCGCCGAGGCCGCGCAGGGTCAGCACGGTCGGGATCCGGGTCAGGTCGGCGAACTCGCGGAACGCCTCCAGCGCATCGCCCAGCACGATGCCGCCGCCGCCGTAGACGACCGGGCGCTCGGACTGCGCGATCAGTGCCGCGGCCTCGTGCAGCGACGGATCCGCGCAGGCCGGCATGGTGTCGGCCTGCGACGGCACGTGCGCGCCCAGGTGCGAGGCGTCGCCGATCTGCACGTCCTTGGGCAGGTCGATCAGCACCGGCCCGGGCCGCCCGGAGCGGGCGATGCGGAAGGCCTCGGCGACCACCCGCGGCAGTTCGTCGACGCTGCGCAGCAGGAAGCTGTGCTTGACGATCGGCAGGGTCATGCCGAACGTGTCCAGCTCCTGGAACGCATCGGTGCCCAGCAGCGGCGTCGCCACCTGGCCGGTGATGATGACCATCGGCACCGAGTCGAGCATCGCGTCGGCGATGCCGGTCACCAGGTTCGAGGCGCCCGGACCGGAGGTCGCCACGCACACGCCGACGCGCCCGCTGGCCCGCGCGAACCCGTTCGCGGCGAACGCCGCGCCCTGTTCGTGACGGACGAGTACATGCTTCAGCGATGCGCCGTGCAGCGCGTCGTAGAACGGCATGATCGCGCCGCCCGGATAGCCGAAGATCGTGTCGACCCCCTCGGCCTCCAGCGCCTGCACCAGCCAGCGGGCGCCGTTCATCAGGCGGCCTCGGACTGCGTCTGGGCCGCGGCGTCGGTGTCGGCCTGGGCATTCAGCCAGACCATCTTCGCGCGCAGCTCCTTGCCGACCTTCTCGATCGGATGATCGAAATCGGCCTGCTTGAAGCGCTTGTAGTTCGGCAGGCCGGCCTCGTACTCGGCGACCCAGTTCTTGGTGAACGTGCCGTTCTGGATGTCGGTCAGCACGTCCTTCATGCGTGCCTTGACGCTGGCGTCGATGACCCGCGGGCCGCTGACGTAGTCGCCGTACTGCGCGGTCTCGGAGATGAATTCCAGCATGCGGGTGATGCCGCCCTCGTAGAACAGGTCGACGATCAGCTTCAGTTCGTGCAGCACCTCGTAGTACGCGATCTCCGGCTGGTAGCCGGCTTCCACCAGCGTCTCGAAGCCGGCCTGCACCAGCGACGAGGCGCCGCCGCACAGCACCGCCTGCTCGCCGAACAGGTCGGTCTCGGTCTCTTCCTTGAACGTCGTCTTGATGACGTTCGCGCGCGCCCCGCCGAGGCCCGCGGCATAGGTCAGCGCCAGCTGCTCGGCGTGGCCGCTGCGGTCCTGCTCGACCGCGTAGATGCACGGCACGCCGCGGCCGATCTCGTACTCGCGGCGGACCAGCGCGCCCGGGCCCTTCGGCGCGACCAGCACCACGTCCAGGTCGTCGCGCGGCGCGATCATGCCGAAATGCACGTTCAGGCCATGCGCGAACAGCAGGCAGGCGCCGGGCTTCATGTGCGGCGCCAGCACCTCGTTGTACAGCTGCTTCTGCACCATGTCCGGGGTCAGCACCGCGACCAGGTCGGCATCGGCAACCGCTTCGGCCGGCGTCTTGACGATGAAGCCGTCGGCCTTCGCCTTCTGCTCGGTCGGGCCGCCGGGACGCAGGCCGATGGTGACGTCGAAGCCGGAGTCGCGCAGGTTCAACGCGTGCGCGCGGCCCTGGCTGCCGTAGCCGACGATGGCGATGGTGGGTCTGGTGTTGCTCATGAGCGGTGGTGTCCGGTTGGAGGGGTGGAAGGGTGGCGGAAGGCCGCGGCTTGCAGGCCGCGGGTCGGGCCCTGCATGGCCCGGATACGACGACGGCCGGTGGTCGAGGGCGCTGCCCTGTTCCATCCGGCCGTCCGGCGGGTCGTGGCCATCGCGCCCCGGGAGGCGCCGCGGCCGCGACAGCGAGATGTCGCCGCGCTGCGATCCGCCTGCGTTTCGCGCATGGCCTGCGCGGCGCCCCGCGCACGCATCGACGCGCGCCGCGAGGCGGTGCGGGACGTGGCTGGCGACGGGGCGGGGCGGCAGGTCATGGGATGCGTGCGGTTGCTGGCGTATGGCGGGGAGCGGATGGAAACGCGGGAGGTTGGACCAACAAAAAACCCCGCGCTGGTGGGCGCGGGGTTTCGGTTCTTTCGACCTTGGTGTCTGCGGTTATTCTCGCAAACCCATCCCTGCGCCCGGTTGGACGGTAATAAGGAGGCCTACGAGGAGAATCGACGCGTGCGCGACCGGGGCGCCGGAGTCGGCGGCCAGCAGGGTCTGCGGATGGATGTTGCGATGCGTCATGGGGAGCGAGAAAAACACGCGTCCGCCGCCGTGTCAACAGTTACGTCGACAACCGTTCGCCGCCGTCGGCGCCGCGGGCGCAGCCATTGCGCCGGCGAGGGGCATCACTTGCCGCCGGCGTGGTGCCGTCGGCGCAACAGCTTCAATGCCGCCTGTTCCCACTGCCGCGCGCCGCGCGCGCTGGCGGCCGTGCGCTGCAGGCTGCCGTCGCGCCAGGCGGCATACAGCACCGGGTCGATGTAGGCCTTGCGGCAGACCGCGACGGTATTGCCGAGCGCATCGGCGACCTCGGCGATCACCTGCTTCTCCGCCGCCGCCAGTGCGCGTTCGCCCGGCGGATGCCCGGTCCTGCCTTCGGGCAAGGGTGTTGCCGCGAACCGGCGGAAGGCCAGCAGCGTGCCGCCCCAGGTGCGGAAGTCCTTGGCGGTGAAGCCTTCGCCCATCGCATCGCGCAGGTAGTCGTTGACCATGCCCGAGTCGATGCCGCACTGCGCGCCGTCGTCGTCGACGTACTGGAACAGCGCCTGTCCCGGCAACTGCTGCACCTTGCGCACCAGCCGGCACAGGCGGGCGTCGTCGAGCACGATCTCCTGCGGCTGGCCGCTCTTGCCGCGGAACTTCAGCCGCGCGCGCCCGGCGCGGGCCAGTTCGAAATGGCGGTTGCGCAGCGTCGTCAGGCCGAACGAGCCGTTGCTGCGGGTGTAGCTGTCGTTGCCCACGCGCACCAGCGTCTGCGCCATCAGCGACACGACGATCGCCAGCACCTTCGCGCGCGGGTAGCCGGGCAGCGCGAGATCGCGCCGCAGCGCCCGCCGCAGCCGCGGCAGCGCCGCGCCGAACGCCACGATGCGGTCGAACTTGCCGTCGCCGCGGACCGCGCTCCAATCGGGGTGGTAGCGGTACTGCTTGCGGCCGCGCGCATCGCGCCCGGTCGCCTGCAGGTGGCCGTCGGCACGCAGGCAGATCCAGACCCGGGTATAGGCGGGCGGCACGGCCAGCCGGCGCACGCGCGCCAGGGTGTCGGCGTCGCGTACGGGTGCGCCGTCGGGAAGGCGGTAGCTGAAGCCCTTGCCCGCGCGGACCCGGCGGATGCCGGGTTCGGCATCGCTGACCCAGCGCAGGCCGGCGGCGCGCGCGGCATCCGCTGCCGGTACCGGGGAGGCAGCGGACGCCGGTGCGGCGGCGACGCGGCGCCGGCCGCGCGACGGCGTGCGGGTGCGCGCCGTCCGGGCATGTGTCGTGCGCGTGGACGCCGTGCGGCTCGGAGACGGAGGCTTGGGCGGCATGTACCGCTGATAACAGCGCATCGATCAGGGCTTCGTGAACAGGCCGGCTTCACCCGGCTGGCACGCCGCCTCTCGGAGACTCGGCGCCACACCAACCCTTGGAGAACACCGTGAACACCCATCGAGTCCAGAAACTGCTGCTGGCCCCCGCGATCACCGCCGCGCTGCTGTTCGCCGGTAGCGTCTCCGCGCAGGAGCGGGCGGACCATGACGACCACAAGGACCATACCGTCGCCGCCAACACCGAGTCCGACCAGCCGGTGTCCGACACCTGGATCACCACCAAGGTCAAGGCGGACCTGCTGGCCAGCAGCCACGTGTCCGGCCTCGACATCGGCGTCGAGACCGCCAACGGCACGGTCAGCCTGTCGGGCGAGGTCGACAACCAGGCGCAGATCGACCGCGCCACCGAGATCGCCCGCGGCATCAAGGGCGTGACCAGCGTCGACACCAGCCAGCTGCAGGTCAAGCCTGCTGCCCGGTAAATTTTCGCGCGGCAACCGCTGCACGCTGTTCCGGCGCCTCCCGCACCCCGTGTGCGGGAGGCGTCATCGTTTCCGGCATCGGCACGCCGCCGGCTTTGTGCCGGCCCGCGTGCCTCAGCCGGCCAGCAGCACCTCGCGCAAAGCGGCATCGTCGATGGCGAGCGGCCGTGACTGCGCGGGGCGCGCAAGGCATGCGGCCAGCGCATCGGGTACCGCGACCGCGTGGCCGACCAGCGGCTCGACGATGCTGTCGAACTTCGCCGGATGCGCGGTGGCGACGATTGCCCAGTCGCGGGTGTCGCCACTGCCACGCAGGCGCTGCAGCACCTCGAGTCCGGTCGCGGTATGCGGGCAGGCGACGATGCCGTGGCGCGCCGGCGCGGTGGCGATCACCTCGCGGATCGTCGCATCGTCGACCGACGTGGCCTGCAGCGTCCGGCGCAGCTGGTCGTCGTCGGCGAACCAGTGCCGCAGCCGTTCGATGTTGCTCGGTGCGCCGACGTCCATCGCGTTGGCCAGCGTCGCGCGCGTGGGTTGCGGCGCATAGCCGGCGCCGTCGAGGAAGCGTGGCAGCGTGTCGTTGGCATTGCAGGCCAGGTGCAGGCCGCCGATCGGCGCGCCCATGCGTTGGGCCACCAGCGCGGCGCAGGCGTTGCCGAGGTTGCCGGTCGGCACGATGAAGTGCAGCGCGCGGCCGCTGCGCGCGAAATGCGCCGCCGCGGCGTGCGCATAGTAGGCGGCCTGCGGCAGCAGTCGGCCGAGGCTGATGCTGTTGGCCGAGCCCAGCGGGCGCCGTGCACGCAGGTCGGTATACGACAGCGCCTGCTTCACCAGCCGCTGGCAGTCGTCGAAGCTGCCGGCGACGCGGTAGGCCTGCACGTTGTCGCCCCAGCACTCCAGGCCGTGCGCCTGGCGCGGCGAGACCTTGCCTTCGGGATAGAGGATGGCGACGCGGAAGCCCGGCCGGCGATGGAACGCGGCGGCGACCGCGGCGCCGGTGTCGCCCGAGGTCGCGACGACGATCGTCGTGTCCGGTGCATCGGGTACGCGCAGCGCGCCGAGCGCTGCGGCAAGGAAGCGCGCGGCGTAGTCCTTGAACGCCGCGGTCGGCCCGTGGAACAGTTCGAGCACGTGGTCGCCGGCGCCGCGCAGCGGCCGCAGCGGCGCGTCGAAGGCGAAGGCCTCGGCGCACAGCGCAGGCAGCTGCGTGCGCAGCGTCGATGCCGCCAGATAGGGCGCCAGCACGGCTTCGGCAGTGGCGGGCAGCGTGGCGCGGGGCGTGGCGAGGTCGATGCGCGGGAGTTCTTCGGGGACATACAGCCCGCCATCGGGTGCGAGCCCGGCGACGAGCGCGGTGTCGAACGGCGTGGGCGCGACGCCGCCGCGGGTACTGACGAACTGCATGGATCGGATGCCTTGGAAAGGGAGAACGTGGGAGGTTGTGTGGTCAGCCCCTTCTCCCGCATGCGGGTGAAGGGCGCTGGAGGTGCGTGTCGATCAGTCGGGAGACGCGATCACCTCGGCGCGCGGGCCGTTGACCGGGGTGACGTAGGCGCGCGCGTCGATGCCGCGGTCGACGAAACCCCGGCGCATCGCCGGCGCGGCGGCGCGCGCCTCGGCCTCGGACGCGAACCAGGCGAACACGCTGGGCCCGCCGCCGGAGATGCTGGCGCCGATCGCGCCATGGCCGAGCGCCGCCGCCTTGACCTCGGCGAAGCCGGGGATCAGCGCCGCGCGGCGTGGTTCCACCAGTACGTCGCGCAGGCCGGCGCGCAGCAGCCCGATGTCGCCGCGTTGCAGGCCGGTCAGGAACAGGCAGAGGTGGGTGCTGTGGGCGACGACGGTGTGCAGATCGAAGGGCGCGGCCAGCACCTCGCGCGAGCGCCGCGTCTCCAGGATCTGGTCCGGATGCACGACCACCGCATGCAGCCAGTCCGGCGTCGGCAGCGGCAGCGCGAGGTCCGGGGTCGCCATCGCCACGCCGCCGAGCAGCATCGGCGCGACGTTGTCGCCATGCCGGCTGCCGCTGGCGATCGCCTCGCCGTCGAGCGCGAACGGGTACAGCGCCTCGCGCGGCAGCGGCGCGTCGAGCAGCGCGTTCGCGGCGACCACCGCGGCCACGCAGGACGCGGCCGAGCCGCCGAGGCCGGAACCGAGCGGGATGCCCTTGTCGAGCTGCACCGCGAAACCGAACGGCAGGCCGAGCGCGGCGCGCAGCGACTGCAGCGCGCGGCCGGCGGTGTTGGCATCAGCATCCAGCGGCAGCCGGTCGACGCCCGCGACATCGCCGCGGATCGCCTCGATGCGGACCGTGTCCTCGTCGATGCGGCGCACCGTGGCGCGGTCGCGCGGGCCGTCGACCGCGTGGCCGAGCAGGTCGAAGCCGACGCCGATGTTGCCGACGCTGGCGGGCGCGAACGCGGTGATGCGGGGCGTGGTCATGGACGTCGTGGCCGGAACGGGGGGGGACAGGGAATCAGCGCAGGGCATGGGCGATCGCCAGCACATCGCCGAACACGCCCGCCGCGGTGACCTGCGGGCCGGCCCCCGGCCCCTGCACGACCAGCGGATTGTCGGCGTAGCGGGCGGTGGTGAACTGCACGAGGTTGTCGGTCAGGCGGGTATGCATGCATGCATGATCGGCCGGCAGCGCGCGGACGCCAACACTGGCGTGGCCGCCCTGGTCGAGCTTGGCGATGTGGCGCAGGCCGCAGCCGTCGGCGCGGGCCGCGTCCAGCCGTGCCTGCATCGGCACGTCCATCTCCTCCAGGCGGTCCAGGAACGCCTCGACCGGCACCTCGCGCAGTGCCTCCGGCACCAGGCTTTCGACCGCGACATCGTCCAGCGACAGCGGCCGTCCGGCCTCGCGGGCCAGGATCACCAGCTTGCGCGCGACGTCCAGGCCCGACAGGTCGTCGCGCGGGTCCGGCTCGGTGTAGCCGAGTGCGCGCGCCTCGCGCACCAGCGCCGAGAACGGGCGGCTGCCGTCGAAGCTGTTGAACAGCCAGGCCAGCGTGCCCGACAGCATGCCGTCGATGCCGTGCAGGGTGTCGCCGGTGTCGAGCAGGTTGCGCAGGGTGAAGATCACCGGCAGGCCGGCGCCGACGGTGGCCTCGTAGAGGAAGCGGCTCTGGCCGCTGCGGCGCGCGGCGGCGATCGCCGCGTAGCGCGCCCAGTCGCCGCTGCCGGCGTGCTTGTTCGGGGTGACGACATGGATGCCGGCGGCCAGCCATTGCGGGTAGCGGGCGGCGACCGCGTCGCTGGCGCTGCAGTCGACGATCATCGCGTGCGGCAGGTGGCTGGCGCGGATATGCGCGGCGAACGCGTCGAGATCGCAGGGCTGGCCGGCCTCGCCCCGCAGTGCGTCGACCGCGTGCGCGGGATCGAGCGCGCCGTCGCTGAGGTGCATGCGCCGGCTGCTGGCCACGCCGCGCAGGCGCAGGTCGACGCCGGACTGCGCGCGCAGCCCCGGCAGCACGCCGGCCAGTTGCGCCAGCAGCGCCTTGCCGACCTGGCCGGGACCGATCACGCCGACCGACACCGTCTGCGGCGACAGCCAGAATGCGGCATGCGCGGCGCGCAGCGCGCGGGTCGCGTCGGCCTGCGCGATCGCGACCGAGATGTTGCGCTCGCTCGCGCCCTGGGCGATCGCGCGGATGTTGACCCGCGCCTGCGCCAGCCCGTCGAACAGTCGCGCCGCGACGCCCTGGGTGCCGACCATGCCGTCGCCGACCGCCGCCAGCACGCACAGGTCGTGGGTCACCGCGACGCCCTGGGCCTGGCCGTCGACGATCGCGTCGGCGAAGGCGGCGACGATGGCGTCCCGCCCGCGTTCGGCCTGGTCGGCGCGGACCACGCAGCAGATCGAATGCTCCGAGGAGCCCTGCGAGATCATCGTCACCGACACCCCGGCGCGGTTGAGCGCGGCGAACATGCGCTCGGCCATGCCCGGCACGCCGACCAGGCCGTTGCCGACCAGTTCCAGCACCGCGACATCGGGTACCAGGCTCAGGCCCTTGACCGGCGACGCGGCCGGCGCGCTGTCGGGCGCGATCAGGGTGCCCGGCGCGGCCGGGTTGCGGCTGTTGCGGATGCGCACCGGCACGCCGCGTCCCTGCACCGGTGCCAGCGTCTGCGGATGCAGCACCTTGGCGCCGAAATAGGCCAGCTCGCAGGCTTCCGCATACGACATCGCATCCAGGCACACCGCGTCGGGCACCAGCCGCGGGTCGGCCGACAGCACGCCGTCGACGTCGGTCCAGATGGTCAGCGCGTCGGCGTCGAACAGGTTGGCGAAGATCGCCGCGGAATAGTCGCTGCCGTTGCGCCCGAGCGTGGTCGCGCGGCCCTGTGCGTCGCGCGCGACGAAGCCGGTGACCACCACGTCGCGCGGCGCGTTGGCCAGCCGCCACTGCGCGAGCCTGGCGCGGCTGGCGTCCCAGTCGACCGACGCGCCCATCTCGCCGGCCTGGACCACCAGCACGTCGCGCGCATCCAGCCGCTGCCAGCCCGGCCCGAGCGCGGCCTGGACCAGGCGCGAGGACAGCAGCTCGCCGGCGCCGTGGATGCGGGCATCCAGTTTCGCCATGTCGCCGCTGCCGCCGGCCAGTGCCTGCAGGTCGTCGGCCAGCAGCGCGAACTCGCCCTCGATCGCCGCGTGCAGCGAACCGGCGGGCGCGGCCTCGAACGCGGACGCGGTGTCGAGATGGCGTTGCCGCAGCACATCCCAGCCCGGCTTCCAGTCGGCGCCGCCGCGCGCGGCATCGGCCAGGGCGACCAGCGCATTGGTCGTGCCGTGCATCGCCGAGACCACGACCGGACGCAGGCGCGCGTCGTCGGCGACCAGGCCGGCCAGGGCGCGGATGCAGGCCGCATCGGCGAGGCTGCTGCCGCCGAACTTGTGGACATGGCAGGCGAGCGCCGGGGGCTGTGCCGGTGCGGCGGCGAGAGGGACTTCGGACAGAACGGCGGACGACATCTTTGGAGCTCCGGTTGGGCTCCGCGTCTTCGCTCGGGCGGGATCGCGCGGATCCGCATCCCGGGCGGGATGCGGAGCGGCGAGGTCAGGTCAACTGGCGGCGCGCATCCACATCCCGGGGCCGGTGATACCGGTGCCGGTGGTGGTGACGATGGTGGTAATGCCAATTACAACGCGGCCGATCGCAGCACACGCCGACGTACCGGAAATACCGGTGCGGGGCAGGCGCTGCGGAGGCGTTGTGCGATGCATCATGGGCCGCAGCACACCACGGCGCTTCACGGGCTGTCAACAGTTGACGGCGAAACCGTTTGCCCCGCCCGGGCTTGAGACATCTGCCGACGCGCCGTGACAGACGCCTGCGATTCGCGGTGTAATGGCCGCGAAGCGGGGGTACCGGCGTGGCCGGTTGAGACAGTCCCTTCGAACCTGATCCGGCTGATACCGGCGTAGGGAAGCTTCGCAGGACCTGCCGCAGGACCGTCTTCCGCGCCTCGTGCGCGATAGACATCCCGCAGTTGCCCCGCGCCGCCGCTTCGTCCCGTTCCCAGCGAACAAGCCACAGGACGAATGCCATGACTGCCGTGCCCTCCACCCTGCTGCAGCAGACCGGACTGCTGTCCGAATCGGTGACCCGCCCGATCCCGGGCTCGCGCAAGATCCACGTCGAGGGCTCGCGCCCGGACCTGCGCGTGGCGATGCGCGAGATCGCGCAGACCCGCACGCCGACGCTGTTCGGCGGCGAGGGCAATCCGCCGGTCACCGTCTACGACCCGTCCGGGCCGTACACCGATCCCGACGTCGTGATCGATCTCGCCGCAGGCCTCGCGCCGATGCGCGCGCGCTGGATCGAGGAGCGCGGCGACACCGAGGTCTTGCCTGCCTTGAGTTCGTCGTTCGGGCGCTCGCGCGAAACCGATGCGAGGCTCGACGCGGTGCGCTTCCCGGCACGCGCGCTGCCGCGGCGCGCGAAGGCCGGCGCGAACGTGACCCAGATGCACTACGCCCGGCGCGGCATCGTCACCCCGGAGATGGAATACGTCGCGATCCGCGAGAACCAGCGGCTGGAGCGGGTGCACGACGCGATGCTGCGCAGCCAGCATCCGGGCGAAGCCTTCGGCGCCAGCATCCAGCAGGTCATCACCCCGGAGTTCGTGCGCGACGAGATCGCGCGCGGCCGCGCGATCCTGCCGAACAACATCAACCATCCCGAGAGCGAGCCGATGATCATCGGCCGCAACTTCCTGACCAAGATCAACGCGAATATCGGCAATTCTGCCGTCAGTTCCGGGATCGCCGAGGAAGTGGAGAAGCTGGTCTGGGCGATCCGCTGGGGCGGCGACACGGTCATGGACCTGTCGACCGGCAAGCACATCCACGAGACCCGCGAGTGGATCATCCGCAACTCGCCGGTGCCGATTGGCACGGTGCCGATCTACCAGGCGCTGGAAAAAGTGGACGGCCGCGCCGAGGCGCTGACCTGGGAGATCTTCCGCGACACGCTGATCGAGCAGGCCGAGCAGGGCGTCGACTACTTCACGATCCACGCCGGCGTGCTGCTGCGCTACGTGCCGCTGACGGCGAAGCGGGTGACTGGCATCGTCTCGCGCGGCGGCTCGATCATGGCCAAGTGGTGCCTGGCGCATCATCGCGAGAGTTTCCTCTATACGCACTTCGAGGACATCTGCGGGATCATGAAGGCCTACGACGTGGCCTTCTCGCTCGGCGACGGGCTGCGCCCGGGCTGCATCGCCGACGCCAACGACGCCGCGCAGTTCGGCGAGCTGGAGACGCTGGGCGAACTGACGAAGATCGCCTGGAAGCACGACGTGCAGACCATGATCGAAGGCCCCGGTCACGTGCCGATGCAGCTGATCAAGGAGAACATGGACAAGCAGCTGCGCGAGTGCGGCGAGGCGCCGTTCTACACGCTGGGACCGCTGACCACCGACATCGCCCCGGGTTACGACCACATCACCTCGGCGATCGGCGCGGCGATGATCGGCTGGTACGGCACCGCGATGCTCTGCTACGTGACGCCGAAGGAGCATCTCGGCCTGCCCAACCGCGAGGACGTGCGCGACGGCATCATGGCCTACAGGATCGCCGCGCACGCGGCCGACCTCGCCAAGGGGCATCCGGGTGCTCAGGTGCGCGACAACGCGCTGTCCAAGGCGCGCTTCGAGTTCCGCTGGCAGGACCAGTTCCACCTCGGCCTCGACCCGGAGAAGGCCGAGGCCTTCCATGACGAGACCCTGCCCAAGGACGCGCACAAGGCCGCGCACTTCTGCTCGATGTGCGGCCCGCACTTCTGCTCGATGAAGATCACCCAGGACGTGCGCGACTACGCGTCCGGGCTCGGGGTCGAGGCATCGGCCGCGCTAACCGCCGGCATGGCCCAGAAGTCGGCCGAGTTCCGCGCCGCCGGCGCCGAGGTCTACCATCGGGAGTGACGCGGCCTGAACCGTTCATCGTGCCGTCGCACCCGCTCGACGGCAGGCGGCGTATGTTCAGGACGCGTATCGGGACACGCTGGCACTGTTCCCCCAACAACAGGGAGATCCGACATGAGCACCAAACCGAGCAGGTCGCGACGCCTCGCCGTCTGGCTTGCGGGCCTGTGCGCACTGGTGCTGCTCGCCGGTTGCGCCACCGGCCCGCGCATCACCACCGAGGCCGATCCGCGCGCCGATTTCTCCGCCTACCGCACCTGGTCGTTCTACTCGCCGCTGGCGATCGAAAGCGAAGGCTACGAAACCGCGACCAGCGAGATCACCAAGGCCGCGGTCCGCACCGAGATGGAACGTCGCGGCTACACCTACAGCGAGGACGCGCCCGACCTGTGGGTCAACATCAACGCCTACATGGAGCGTCGCACCGACGTCAGCAGCTACCCGACGGTCGACTATGCGTACTACTACAGCTACCGCCACCGCGGTTATTTCGCGGTGCCGTACTGGAACGAGCGCACCCAGGTCTATCGCTACACCGAGGGCACGATGAACGTCGACCTGGTCGATGCGCGGCAGAAGCGCCTGGTCTGGGAAGGTGTCGCCGTGGGTCGCGTCGCGAATCTCAAGCCCGAGCAGCGCGCGGCGCGGATCAACAGCACGATCGCCGAGATCTTCGCCAGCTACCCGCACCAGGCAGGCACCCCCGGCGCGACGCTGTAGGTTGCAGGCAGTGGCACACCGGTTCGATGCCGGTGCAGCTGCGCACGTCGGCCGCGCGGGGCCGACCTGCGAGACTGTCCCGCCCCCCGGGATCCCTTGACCGTAGCCGGCGTTGCGCGCGCCGGCCGCAGGGGCCGACCTACGCAGGATCGGGGCGTCTTCCCCGGATTTTGCAGCAGAACGAGAAAGGCGGGCCATGGCCCGCCTTTTGCGTATCCGGAAGTTCCCGCGGCCGGAGATCCGCTCAGCCGGCCAGTGCCTGCGCAACGCGCTGCAGCCAGCCGCGCCAGGTGGCGCCGTCGCGGGTCGGGTCGTACTCGCTGCCCAGCGCCTGCAGCTTTTCGCCGAGCGCGCCCTCGTCGAGATCCTGGCCCAGCAGCGCTTCCGCCTCGGCCCGCGTCTGCGCCACCTGTTCCGGAGACTCGCTGCCACGGTAGTAGTCGACGACCGCATCGGCGGTGTCATGCTCGTCCCGCCAGTCCTGGTGGAAATAGCCGGACAGGAAGTTCTGCAATGCGGGGTAGTCGCTCATTCGGGCCTACTGCGGGTGGCGAAGGGTCAGGGCTTGTTGGGATAGCCGGTGACGATTCTATAGCCGGTGTCGAGCTGATTCGACCGCTCCAGCACCAGCCGGACCGAGAAGACGTCGACCGCTTCGCTTTGTCCGCGGCTCACCGAGATGCCGGTGCTGGCATCGTAGGTCGAGTCGATCACCAGGCGGTTGCCGCCCTGGCCGTCGACCCAGGCATCGATGCTGTCCTGGTGTTCGGCGATGGTTTCGGACACGAAGTGCTCGGCCTCGGGCAGGTCGCGGAAGCTGGACGCGGCGCTGATGTTGTCGCGGTTGACGCGGTCGACCAGCCACTGCTCGCTCTTGCCGACATGGCGTTCGATCAGGTGGCCGCCGACGTCCTCGTGCGCCTGCAGGCCACCGCCGGGCACCTGCGCGGTGCCGTCGGGTGCGTCCGGGCCCTCGCCCACGCCCAGGTGCGCGTCGAGCCGGTCGATGGTGGCCTCCACGGCATCGCGCTCCACGCGCGACAGTTGTCCGGCGGGCAGCGCGGACAGTGCATCGCGGATGTCGCCGAGCAGCGGCGCCAGTTCGTCGGCGAACACCGGACTGCGCTCGGAAAGTGTGATGGCGTCCGCAGTCTGGTCGAGGAAGTCCCCGATGCCACCGCTGTCGAGCAGGGCATCGAGGTGGGCATCGAGCGTGTCGCGCGAGGCGGCGGCCAGCGACAGCGGATCGGACGCGGCAGTGCCGGCATGCAGTGAGGTCGTGGCCGGGAAGGCGCCTGCGGACCAGGCGGCGGTGGCATCCATGGGGAGAGAGCCCTGTATGGGGGAAACCGCGAGATTAGGCGGCCGGCGCGCGGCTGGTCAGCTGGTGCTGACCCTAGTGTCGCGGCAGATCGGATGCCGGTCTGCGTGTGTCATCGAGCCGCATTGCCGCGTTGTGGCACCCGTCGACATGGCCGGCATCCTCTTCTTGTTCTTGCGCGTTGCGTCCGGCACGTGGACAGCTGATCGCTGTCGCGATACCGGCGATGCGTTGCAGGCGCGGCACCGGGTGACCTTTGGCATTCGCCGCCGGGCCCCGCAATTGCGATCTTTCCGGGGCAATCGGCGGGATCGCGCATTCAGTCCAGGGCGATGCGATTGCGGTTCCACTGCCCGTCAATGCGGCTTGTCGTCGTTGGCACGGATTTACGGCATGCAATGGCGGAACTTTTTGCGATTTGAGTCGGTTCGCTACGCGCCGTTCAGCGTGTGCTTTCTATCCTTCATGGTTTGGTGCGGTGCCTGTGCATGCAAGACACGTCCACTCCTGTCGCCGGTGATCACATCCGCATACGGATCGGTGCGGGTGTGGTCGACGTGGCCATGCGCGAGATCGAGATGCCGGGCGCACGTGGCAGCCGCCGGGTCACGCCGAAGGCGATGATGGTGCTGCGGCTGCTGGTCGACGCGCAGGGACGGGTGGTCAGTCGGACCGAACTGCTGGCCCGCGCCTGGCCGGACACCCTGCCGACCGACGACGTGTTGACCCAGGCGGTCACGCAACTGCGCAAGGCGTTCGGGGCGGGCACGGTCGGCGCTGCCGAAGGGCGTCGCTATATCGAAACCATCGCCAAGACCGGATATCGGCTGACAGTGCCGGTGGAGGTCCTGGAGCACGCGGACATCGATGTGCCGATGTCCGCCAGCGCGCCACCGGCTGTCGAAGAGGCGGGCTTGGTGGCGGCGGTTCCGGGCGATTCCCGATCCGCGCCGGAACCGCGCGCTGCCACGGTGACGGAGGCGTCGGCCGCGACCCTCCCGCAGACTGCCGCTCCACGCCGTCGCGACCGGCTGCTGCTCGGGACGACGGCCGCGCTGCTGCTGGCGGTGATGGTGGTCGGCGTGATGGTGGCGGCGCTGCACGCGCCGACGCGGTCGCAGACAGGTCTCGTGGCCGCTGTTTCCGGCCCGGCCAAACCGTATCGCCTGATCACCAATGCCGCCGGATTCGAATTGTCGCCCACGCTGTCGCCGGATGCCTCGATGCTGGCCTACAGCGCGTCGGACAGCGAGCGCCGCGAAGACGGCGACGCCACCGGCAGCGCCATCCTGGTGCAGACGACCACGAGTGCGCCGCCGCGGCAGCTCACGCACCCCGGGATCGGCGTACGCGACGACCTGCCGGCATGGTCGCCGGACGGGCGCGAGATCGCATTCGCCCGCTGGCTGCCGGACGGTTCCTGCCGGATCCTGCTGGTGGCGGCCGTGGGGGCGGGCGAGGAACGCGAGGTCACGCGCTGCGACGGCAGCGATCTGCTCAGTTTCGACTGGTCGCCCGATGGTACGGCGCTGGTGTTCGGGACGATGACCGGTGACTCCGCCGGCAGGGGAATCCGCCTGCTCGACCCGGCATCGGGCCAGTGGCAGGCGCTGGACTACGACATGGCCGCCGGCAGCGTGGACTATCGTCCGCGCTATTCGCCCGACGGCAAGTGGATCGTGTTCGTGCGCAACCCCCAGCTCGGCGACCTGTGGCGGATTCCCGCCGGGGGCGGCCCGGCCGAACAGTTGACCCGGCTCGGGGCCGAGATCCGCGGCTGGAGCTGGCTCGACAGCGGTCGGCGCTTGGTCTTCGGCATGCGGGTGGATACCCAGTCACGGCTGTACACGTTCGACATCGCTTCCGGCGACATGCGCGACCTTGGTATCGACGATGCGCAGGGGCCGACCGTATCGCGCCGCGGGGAGATGATGGCGTTCGTGCACCGCAACCCGGAATTCGGCATCTACCGCGTGGATCCCGCGGGATCCGACGCGCCCGAGCGCGTATTCGCCTCCTCGGGCCGCGACACCCAGCCCACCGTGTCGCCGGATGGCCGCCAGCTGGTGTTCTCGTCGGACCGTGCCGGCAGCTTCGAACTGTGGTGGGCCGATCTGGCGAGTCCGGAATCGCTGCGCCCGATCGAGCGGATCCGTCCCGATACCCGCCAGGCCCCGGTCTGGTCCGACGACAGTGCGCAGTTGCTGGTGGCGGCCGTGCGCGACGACGATACCCCGGTCATCTACGAAGTCACGCCGGCAACCGGCGCGGTGGACGAACTGCCGGTGCCTGTCGAGCGTCCGCGGCTGGCGCTGTATGCAGGGGGCAGCACCCGGCTGCTGGTGCTGGACGAGCAGGGCGGCGGGACCCGGCTGACGCTGTACGACCGCAGTGGCGCGGACTGGCGTGCGCTGGCCGCGATCGAAGGCGTCTCCAATGCGCGCTACGACGCGGCGCGCGACAAGGTGCTGTTCACCCGGCTCGACAGCGACGGCCTCTGGGAGATCGGCGCCACGCTGCAGCCGTCCACGGCCCGCGCGATCGCCAATGTGCCGAGCCGATGGCGTTACCGCAGCTGGGCCTTGATCAACGGCGGCGTCAGTTATCTGCATATGGGGCCCGGTTGCCATTCCCAGCTGAGCCAGCTGAATGTGACGCGCGGCGAGGTGTCGCAGCCGGGTTGCCTGGCCGCCCAGGCTCGCAATGCAGTCAACGGGTTCAGCGCGGATCCGGTTTCGGGCGTGGCCTATGTCGCCCTCGCCGAGCAGGACGGGACCGATATCGCCTTCATGCCCGCCCCCCGGCCACTTGGTTCGCGACGGACGATGTTCGCCAACTGGTTGAATGGATTGAAGAAATCGGATTCGTAACGTTTTCGGAAGAACGCCGCCTGGATTTCGTGAAAGATTGCGCGGGAATTCGGATATCCGCGCGCCAGATTCGGCAAAAAGCCGCCACTGTTTCCTTTCGATGGTGGCGTCATGCAGCATTCCACGTTCTGGGCCGATCGCGGCCAGCTTCTCCATATTGCCGCAGCCGACGATACGGCCGCCCCCGAGACCGAGGCGCCGGCGACATCCCGCGCGGCCTGCGCCCGTCTGGGCATGCTCAAGGTGTCCCGGCCTGTGTTCAGCATCTGGATGCAGGTCCAGGGTGATGGCTGGATCGAGTCGCGCGAGGGCCGCTTCCGCATGCGACGCGGCGACTGGATGGCATTCGAGAGGGAGTCGGTGCCGGTCGTGCAGAGCGGCGCGCGCGGCCTGTGCATCGGCCTGCTGATCGAGGCCGACACGCTGCAGGCGCTCGAAGCACTGGACGGCAGCGCGCTGTACGCCGGACGCGGCCGCATGGCGCTGCGCGAGCTTCGCCCGTTGCTGCGGGTCTGGCGCGAGGCGGCCACGCCCGATGCTGGCGACGACCTGGCCGTCAGGCCGCTGCTGCTGCGGCTGGCGGCGATGCAGCGCGAGCTTGCCGCGCGCGTGCGCCGCTGCCCGGGCCGCTCGCGCAGCCGCAGGCGCCAGGTGTTCGGGCGCATGCAGCGTGCGCACCTGTATCTGGAAGGTCACAGCGACCGGGTGGTGCGCATCAGCGAACTCGCCGACCTGACCAGCTTCTCCAGCTGGTACTTCTCCAAGGCCTTCCACACGCTCTACGACGAAAGCCCGCAGGCGCTGTCGGTGCGGCTGCGTCTGGAACGTGCGGCCGACCTGTTGCGCGACACCTCGATGACCGTCGGGGAAGTGGCCGCGGCCAGCGGATTCGACAACTGCTGCAGCTTCGCGCGTGCGTTCAAGTCGCGGTTCGGCGTGCCGGCGACCCGCTATCGCAGCATCGCGTTGCGCGCCGCGAACGGCGCCACCAAATCAACGCAAGCGCAACGCGGACATAACACGCGGGTGTGACGGAGGTCGCCTTCGCGACGGGCTTTCCGGCATTACGCCAGATTCGGCAAAGCCATCTGGCGATGCCGGCAAAGCGACGTGTGGGGTCGTCGCCTTACCGTGCGTATGGCGTCTTAACGCGTCACTAACGCAACACACTCTGGAGAGAGAAACTTGATGAACCTTCGCACTCCCGCGATGCGGAAGGGCCTGTTGCCCGCCGCCATCGTGTTCGCACTTGCCCCGGTCGCCGCGCACGCGCAGGACCAGGCGACGCAGGGCGCCGGCACCACCGAACTCGACCGCATCCAGGTCACCGGCTCGCGCATCCGCTCGGTCGAAACCGAAACGGCGCAGCCCGTTTTCGTCATGAATCGCCAGCAGATCGAAGAGCAGGGTTTCCAGTCGGTTTCCGACATCCTGCAGAACATTTCGTCCGCTGGTAGCCCGGCGTTCAGCCGTTCGTCCGTGCTGGCATCGAACGAAAGCGCCGGCGGTTCCTACATCGACATGCGCAACCTCGGGCCCAGCCGCACGCTGATCCTGCTGGACGGCAAGCGCCTGGGCATCAACGCTGAAGGTCTGCAGGACGTCGCTTCGATTCCGTCCTCGATCGTCGAGCGCATCGAAGTCCTGAAGGATGGCGCGTCGACCCTGTACGGCTCGGACGCGGTCGCCGGCGTGGTCAACATCATCACGCGCAAGAACTTCGATGGCGCCGAAGGGAATGTCTACTTCGGCCAGAACACGCAGGGCGACGGGGCGATCACCAGTGGCGATTTCACGATCGGCTCGACCAGCGAGCGCAGCTCGCTGCTCTTCAGTGCGCAGTACTCGAAGGAAGATCCGGTCTGGGCGAAGGACCGTGCCTACAGCCGCACCGGCAGTGGTCCCTTCCATCCGACTGCCGGTCGGAGCGTCGTCAGCCAGTACGGCACGATCTCGAATCTGATCATCGGGACCGACGATGACGGCGACCCGATCTACGGTGACCTGATGACCCTGGATCGCGGTGGCGATTCCCGCAACTTTGCCGACTATCATGTCACTGACGACAACGACCTGGCGAATTCCAACGAGCAGATGATGCTCAAGAGCGGCATGGAGCGTCGTTCGATCTACACGCAGGGCCGCTTCGACTTCACCGACAACGTGTCGTTCGTCGCCGATGCGTTGTACAACCATCGCGAGACCGAAGTGCAGGTCGCGGGTTACCCCTTCCAGAGTGCTGCCTGGACCGACGTCGCCCCCACCAACCTCGATATCGACAGCTACTACAATCCGCTCGGCAACCAGAGCAGTCATGCGACGCCACAGGAAGTCGAGTTCTTCCGCCGTGGCTGGGAAGTGCCGCGCGTCACCAACAACAAGCTGACGACCTATCGCTTCTCGGCGGCCTTCGAAGGCGCGTTCGAGGTCGGCGAACGCTTCTTCGACTGGAGCGTCGGCTACATGTACAACAAGAATGAGGGTTCGAAGGTCGGCTACGGCGACTTCAACCTCATCAACACCGCGCAGGCGCTTGGCCCGTCGTTCCTCAACGCCGACGGTGTCGTGCAGTGCGGCACGCCGGACAACCCGATCGCGCTCGGTACGAGCCCGGGACAGTGCACGCCCTGGAATCCGCTGTCCAATTTCGGCGATGCTGGCCCCAATACGCTGGCTGATCCCAACGTGCAGAACTTCCTGTTCGCGCGTAACCAGTCGCTCTCCGAGTCCGAGACCCAGGTGTTCTCGGCCGACATCTCCGGTTCGATCGTGCAACTCCCGGCTGGCCCGCTGGGTTTCGCCGCGGGTCTCGAGCATCGCAAGGAATCGGCGATGTACTCGCCCGACGCGATGATGCAGAACGGCACCACCACGTCGAACGCCGCCGGCCTCACCCAAGGTCAGTACAGCCTCGACGAGGCCTACCTCGAGCTCAACGTGCCGTTGCTGTCCGACCTGCCGGGCGCGCAGGAACTGACCATTAACGTCGCCGGTCGTTACTCCGACTACGACACGTTCGGTGATACCACCAACCTCAAGGGTGGCTTCACCTGGAGGCCGATCGACCAGCTGCTGGTACGTGGTAATTACGGCGAAGGTTTCCGCGCGCCGGTGATCGGCGACCTGTACGGTGGCCTGTCAGGCACCTACACCTACTACACCGATCCCTGCGACACCACATTCGGCAACGCCGTCGTCAACCCAGCAACCGCCGCCCGCTGCGCCGCCGATCCGAACATCCCGGCCGGCTACCGCCAGGTCGTGCAGGGTGGCGGTCTGGCCACGCAGCCAGGCCAGCAGTCCAATGCGATGTACATGGTCGGTGCGAACCCGGACCTGCTGCCGGAAACCGCGGTCACCAAGACGCTGGGCCTGGTCTGGAGCCCGGAGTTCGTCGATGGCCTGGACATCTCGCTCGACTGGTGGAACGTCCGCATCGAGAACGCCATCCGCTCCGACGCGCTGACCCTGATCCTCGATGACTGCTACCAGCGTGGCATCGAGTCGCGCTGCGACTTCTTCACCCGTGACGCGACGGGTGAGATCGTCGACGCACAGTGGGGCATGCTCAACTCCGGTTGGCTGGAGACGGAAGGCTATGACCTCGAAGTCAACTACCGCCTGCGTGAGACCAGCTTCGGCGACTTCGGTGCCAACTGGCAGACGACCTACACCTCGTATCTCAACGAGCAGGTCGACGACACCGGCGAGAACCCGACGCAGGTCTACACCGGCTTTGGCGGCAACTTCCGCATCCGCTCGAACCTGCAGCTGACCTGGGACTATGGCGACTTCGGCGCAACCTGGGGCATGCGCTATTTCTCCAGCATCAAGGAGAACTGTGCGTACGATCAGACCGGCGGCCCGGAGTGCAATCTGCCCAACCACATCGCCCCGGACACCGGTGCGCAGCCGCTCAACCAGACGGGTTCGAACACGTTCAACGACGTGCAGATCCGCTACCGTGCACCGTGGAATGCCACGATCTCGCTGGGTGCGAACAACGTGTTCAACCGCGAAGGCCAAGTGTTGTACTCGCAGCCGAACAGCCAGTACAGCTACTACGGCGGTTTCGACATCGGTCGCTTCGTCTACATGAAGTACCAGCAGCGCTTCTGATCCATCGAAGTCCTGTGTGATCCGCACTACGGCCCCGAAAGGGGCCGTAGTTCTTTATGGATCTTCGACCGCTTGCATTGACTGCTGTCAACTGCGGCATCTTCATGAGTTGAGTAGCAGTCCGTCAGGGCTTGCGTGCGCTCCAAATTGAAAAGGCCGCCCACGGGCGGCCTTTTCTGTTGCGGATCGTTGTGCAGCCTGCCGTGCAGGTTGGATCGCCAGCTCAAACGCCGTTCTTGTAGCGCTCGATCGCCTCCACCAGCACCTGCTTGGCCTCGGCGGCGCCGGCCCAGCCGTCGAGCTTGACCCACTTGCCCTTCTCCAGGTCCTTGTAGTGCTCGAAGAAATGGCCGATGCGCTCGAGCCAGTGCGGCGAGACCTGCCCGATGTCGCTGATGTGCGCATAGCCGGCGAACACCTTCTCGACCGGCACGGCAAGGATCTTCTCGTCGGTCCCGGCCTCGTCGCTCATCTTCAGCACGCCGACCGGGCGGCAGCGGATCACCGAGCCGGGGATCAGCGGCAGCGGCAGCACCACCAGCACGTCGGCCGGGTCGCCGTCGCCGCAGACCGTGGCCGGCACGTAGCCGTAGTTGCACGGGTAGCGCATCGGCGTGGACAGGATGCGGTCGACGAAGATCGCGCCACTTTCCTTGTCGACCTCGTACTTGACGGGCTCGGCGTCCTTGGGGATCTCGATGATGACGTTGATTTCGTCCGGCGGATTCTTGCCGGTGGGGACGGAGTCCAGGCCCATGCGTGTGCGGTTCCATTGGCAATAAGGAGGGGCACAAGTTTACGCGCAACCATGCTGCGGCGCAGCGCGCCGGTGGTGGGCACGGGCGGGAAATGGTTGCCGGGGAAACCGCGTGCACGGGCGCTGCCCTCGGGTATGCCCTAGTTGGACGGGTCCATACGGATGCGTACATATGACATCCGACTTCCCATACTCGATACAGGTTTCCCGCCGATGACAACATTCGACAGCTTGAATCCAGCCGCCCTTCCATCCCAGGCCTCGACCCAGGGTTACTGGGAGAATCCGCTGGCCCCGGACAGCCATCTGCACGGTCCCGACGGCGAACACACGCACGGCCCGGGCGAGCTGGGGCATGACACCGAGATCCAGGACAAGGCCGATGGTCCCGAGGTCTCCACCAAGGACGCGCCGCAGCGCACCCCGCACGGTGCGATCGAGATCAACGGCGGCGGCACCAACTCCAGCGAGCGCACCACCGGCAGCACGCCGGACGGCAAGCCGATCCAGATCGATCCGCTGCACAAGGACGACCAGGTGACGATCGCGCGCGAGCGCACCAATGCCGGCGGCTACATCAGCCGCGACCAGGTCGTGTTCACCACCGGCAGCGGCAACGACGACGTCGGCGTGACCCAGCGCGACGATGGCACCCTCGACGTCACCGTCAACGGCGAGAGCTACGAAGTGTCGCTGGCCCAGGGCCAGGAGCTGACCCTGCGCACCGGCGCCGGCAACGACACGATCAAGGTCGCGCCCAACGTCGACGTCAACATCGTGGTCGACGCCGGCGACGGCGACAACGACATCCTGGTCGAGGGCAACGGCGACAACCGCATCGCCAGCGGCAACGGCGACGACGTCATCAAGCTGACCGGCAGCGGCCGCAACGACATCCACACCACCGGCGGCACCAACGAGATCCACGGCGGCAGCGGCGAGAACGTGATCTACGGCGGCGACGGCAGCGACACCATCTACGCCGGCTCGGGCACCAACTACATCGAGGGCGGCCGCGGCGACGACGTGATCCATGGCGGCGGCGAGTTCGACATCATTTCCGGCGGTCTCGGCGACGACGTCATCAACGTCGGCGAGGGCCGCACCACGGTCTACGCCGGTGGCGGCGCCGACACCGTGGAAGGCGCGCATGCCGATGCCACCGTGTATGCGGAAGTCAGCGACATCATCAACGCCGCGACCGGCACCAAGCCGACCGTGGTCAACGTCGAGATCGACAACAGCGTCGGCGACCGCGGCATCAGCGTGAAGGGCTCGGAAGCCTTCATGCAGCGCATGCAGTCCGAGCTGGACTTCCTGCGGGCCTCGCCCAACGGACAGCAGATGCTGGCCGAGTTCGACAAGGCCGCCGAGGCCAAGGGCAACGTGGTGACGATCCAGGAACTGTCCAATGAGGACAACGGCTACGCCCAGACCTTCAGCCGCGATGCCGACATCATCAACGGCCGTCCGGGTGCGGGCGGCGACGTGACGATCAGCTACAACCCGTCGTTCCACATGGACGCGTTCCCGGCGCCGTCGGTGGTGCTCTACCACGAGATGTCGCATGCCTACAACGGCGTCAACGGCACCTTCCTCACGGGCACCTACCGGGGCGAAGGCCCTGACAGCGGCCGCGTGCCCAATGCCGAGCGACAGGCCGTGGGCCTGGAGAGCAGCGCGACGCCCTACGACTTCGACGGCACCGGTCCGATCACCCACAACCCCATCCATCTGACCGAGAACGGCATCCGTCGCGAGATGGGCCTGCCGGATCGTCCGAGCTACGCGCTCTGACCAGCGGATATCCGTGGCAACCGACGGGGTGGCGTGCCGGGGCGCGCCACCCCGTCTCTTTGGGAGACAGCCGATGAATGCCACAATCGGCGGCGGACCGGGTGATCGCCTCGCGCCGCATGCCACCGCCCGTTCCCCTGCCAGGACACCGGCCGCGTGGCTGGCACTGCTATTGTTCTGCGCTCCGCTGCTGCATGCGGCGACCGACGAAACGAGAACCACGATGACGTCAGATGACAGTGCCCGTACCGAGGTCAGCGCCGCAGGCGTCGAACTCCAGGTGACGTTCGAGCCGCGCGACGATGGCGCGCTGCATGTGCGCTACCGGCTGCACAACACCGGCGATGTCCCGCTGGCCGTGTTCGACCGCGGCGACCGCCACGCCGTGCTGACCAAGCGCCAGGTGACCGGTGCGATCGGCGTGCCGTTCGCGCGCGCAAATGAGCCCGGCCAGGTGACCCTGTTGCACGTCGCCCAGGCGCTGCCGCAGCCAGCGCCGACCGTGCCGCCGACGCCGCTGGCGCGCCGTCTCAACCCCGGCGCCAGCGACGAGGCCGATTTCACGTTCTCGCAGTGGCTGGACGATCCTCCGCGCCAGGTGCGCTGGTGCCTCGGCGTGGCCCCGTTCGACGAGGCGCGCACGTTCCTGCCGGAGACGGTGGATGGTCGCGAGGTCTGGCAGGCCGATTTCGCCTATGCCGATGACCAGCAGCTGCTGTGCACGCCCTGGTTCGACGTGGCCGCAAAACGGTTCATCGAAGGCTAGGCCAGGGATCCTCTGGACAAGTCGCTCCAGGGAATCCCGGACGGCGTCATCTGCCGCCATCCGCCTGCCGGCTTGCCTGCACGCTGCAGCGCCGGCCGCGTCAGCTTCCGGTGCTGGCCTGCGCGGGTTGCGCATCGGCCTGCGCGTGGTGGGTACCGCCGCAACCGGCGTCGAGCAGCTGCGACTGTCGCAGCCAGTCCTCGTCGGGGTAGTAGGCGAACACCAGCGATCCATCGCGGATCGTGTCGATCAACTGGCGCGCGATCGCCGGCCGTACCGCCGGGCAGCCGAGGCTGCGGCCGAGGCGGCCCTGTCCGGTCGCGGCCAGCGGGTTCACGTAGGGCGCGCCGTGGATCACGATCGCGCGTTCGCGCGCCCGGTCGTTGAATCCCGGCTCCAGCCCCTGCAGGCGCAGCGAGTAGCCGTTCTGGCCCTGGTAGCTCTCCTGGGTCAGGAACGCGCCCAGGCTCGACATGTAGCTGCCTTCGCGGTTCGAGAACCGGGTGGCGAGGTTCTCGCCGGTGTTGCGCCCGTGCGCGACCCACTCCTCGAACAGCAGCGTGTTGCGGGCCAGGTCGAACACCCACAGCCTGGGCTCGGTGGACGGCAGCGAGTAGTCGATGACGCTGAGCGTCGCCGGTCGCGCATGCGGCTGGCGCATCGTGCAGGCCAGCGCGCGGGTGGCGAGCTGCAGTACCTTGCGGTTGAGCTTGGGCGCACTGCGCGCCAGGGTGTCGAGCAGGGAATCGCTGGCCGGCACTGCGGACGGCGTGGCGATGGCGACATGATCGGCGGCCGACGCACGGTCGGCGAGTCCGGCCGTGGCCAGTGCGGCGACGGCGGAAGCGAGAATGAGCGGGCGCATGCCGCCAGAATATCAACCCGGAGCCACCCGGTCCGCAAGGGGTCCCGACGGACGGTTGCGTCGATGGCCGCGCGTTCAGCTGCCGGCGGCAGGCGCCGGGGCCGGTTCCGCCGGTTCGTCGGAGGCGGGATCGGATTCCAGCACCGGCGCCCACGACTGCCCGGCCGGGGTGTCGCGTACCGCCGGCAGGTCGGTCAGCAGCAGGGTCGAGCCGGGCGCCAGGATGCCCTGCACGGCCGCCGCGAAGGCGGGATCGACCTGCAGCGGGCGCTGCATCAGCCGCAGCTGCAGTGCGGCCAGCGAGTCGGCGTCGACGCCGAGCACCGGATAGGCCGCCCAATGGCGGCTCGGCTGCGCTGTGCCCGCCGCGTCCGGCTGCGCGGGGTTCGCGTCGCCGGCGACCATCAGCACCGACCCGTGCACGGCGAACCCCGGTTCGACCTGCAGCGGCGCCTCGCCGATCGCCACGCCGTTGCGCAGCACGAACACGCGCTGGTCGGCGAGGCTGACCAGCACGCTGACCGGCCCTTCCGGACTGGCCTCGGGTGTCCAGACCACGCCGTTCCCCGCTGCAGCGGCATCGGCCGCCGCCGGCTGCCCACCGCTTGCGATGGGCGCCAGTACCGCCGGATGCACCAGCCCGGCCGCGGATGCCTTGGCGTCGGCAACGACGACGGTATCGCCATTGCGGGTGACGCCGAACAGCAGTTCCGCGAATTGCTGCGGCAGCCGGACGCAGCCGTGCGAGGCCGGATGGCCGGGCAGGGTGCCGCCGTGCAGGGCGATGCCGTCCCAGGTCAGCCGCTGCATGAACGGCATCGACGCGTTGTTGTAGAGATTGGAGTGGTGGACGCGGTTCTTCTGCAGGATCGTGAACACGCCGGTCGGCGTCTCGTGGCCGGTCTTGCCGGAACTGATCGTCGACACGCCGATCGCGATGCCGTTGCGGTAGACGTAGGCGCGCTGTTCGTCGAGGCTGACCACCAGCACGACCGGGCCGTCGGGTGCGATCTCCGGGTGCCACAGGTACTCGCCGGGCTTGAGATCGGCGGGCGTCGGCACCCGCGTGGCGGTCGCTTCGGCGGCGACGGGCCCGGCCGCCAGTACCGTGGACGGCAGGCTGAGCGCAAGCGCTACGGCGAGCGCGCGCAGGGTGGTCGGGACTGGCGATCGGTGAAGGCGCATGCGCGGGCTCCGGCGGTGGCTGCGGCCATTGTGGCCGAATCGGGCGCGGGGCGGGGTCAAGGCTGCGCCGTGAAGTCGCCGCCCTGGGCGCCGTGCATCGACCTGAAGCGGCAGCACCCGCAGCGGTGCATCGATGCCGATGATCCCGACGCGCGTTCTTACCCCGTGCCCCCTCCCGTTCGGGGAGGGCGCAGCAGCAACGTGTCGCTGGTGATGATCCTGATCAGCGCCTGCGGCGTCCCCATCCTGTCCACCCGTGAAGGGCGCAATGCCCCGCACGAGGGGAAAAGAAGGGCGCGGGTGCCATGCGGGATCGGCTGCTGCGGTTACAGCAAAGGGACCAGCAGCAATGCGACGATGTTGATGATCTTGATCAGGGGGTTGATCGCCGGGCCCGCGGTGTCCTTGTACGGATCGCCGACGGTGTCGCCGGTCACCGCGGCCTTGTGCGCCTCGCTGCCCTTGCCGCCGTGGTGGCCGTCCTCGATGTACTTCTTGGCATTGTCCCAGGCGCCGCCGCCGGTGGTCATCGAGATCGCGACGAACAGGCCGGTGACGATGGTGCCGATCAGCAGGCCGCCGAGCGCGCGGATGCCGGCGCCCGGCCCCATCAGTGCATTCATGCCCAGCGCGACGACCACCGGTACCAGCACCGGCAGCAGCGACGGCAGGATCATCTCCTTGATCGCCGACTTCGTCAGCATGTCGACCGCGCGCGAGTAGTCCGGCTTGGCGGTGCCGGCCATGATCCCCGGGATCTCGCGGAACTGCCGGCGCACCTCCTCGACCACCGCGCCGGCCGCGCGGCCGACGGCTTCCATCGCCATCGCACCGAACAGGTAGGGGATCAGGCCGCCGATGAACAGGCCGATGATCACCGCCGGGTCGGCGAGATCGAAGCGGAACTCGGTGCCGGGATACTTCGCCTCCAGGTTGTGGGTGAAGTCGGCGAACAGCACCAGCGCCGCCAGCGCCGCCGAGCCGATCGCATAGCCCTTGGTCACGGCCTTGGTGGTGTTGCCCACGGCGTCGAGCGGATCGGTGATGTCGCGCACCTCGGGCGGCAGTTCGGCCATCTCGGCGATGCCGCCGGCGTTGTCGGTGATCGGGCCGTAGGCGTCGAGCGCGACGATCATGCCGGCCATCGACAGCATCGCGGTCGCGGCGATCGCGATGCCGTACAGCCCGCCCAGCGCGAAGCAGGCCCAGATCGCGATGCACACCGCGATCACCGGCATCGCCGTGGACTTCATCGACACGCCGAGGCCGGCGATGATGTTGGTGCCGTGGCCGGTGGTCGAGGCCTGCGCGATGTGCTGCACCGGCCTGTACTGGGTGCCGGTGTAGTACTCGGTGATCCAGACGATCGCGCCGGTCAGCACCAGGCCGATCAGCGCGCACCAGTACAGGTTGGTCGCGCCGTGCGTATTGTCGGCCATCAGTTGCGTGGTGATCGGCCAGAACAGCGCCGCGGCGATCACGCCCGAGACGATCACGCCCTTGTACAGCGCACCCATGATCGAGCCGCCGGCCTTCACCCGGACGAAGAACGTGCCGACGATCGAGGCCAGGATCGACGCGCCGCCGAGCACCAGCGGATACAGCACGCCGTTGCCGCCGACCGTCGAGGCCATCAGGAAGCCGAGCAGCATCGTCGCGATGACCGTGACCGCATAGGTCTCGAACAGGTCGGCCGCCATGCCCGCGCAGTCGCCGACGTTGTCGCCGACGTTGTCGGCGATCACCGCGGGGTTGCGCGGGTCGTCCTCGGGGATCCCGGCCTCGACCTTGCCCACGAGGTCCGCGCCGACGTCCGCGCCCTTGGTGAAGATGCCGCCGCCCAGGCGCGCGAAGATCGAGATCAGCGAACTGCCGAACGCCAGCCCGACCAGCGCGTGCAGCGCGGTCTCGCCCTCGATGCCGAAGCGCGGCAGCAGCCACCAGTAGCCGGCCACGCCGAGCAGGCCCAGCCCGACCACCAGCATGCCGGTGATCGCGCCGCCGCGGAACGCCACGTCCATCGCCGGTCCGATGCCGCGGCGCGCGGCCTCGGCGGTGCGCACGTTCGCGCGCACCGAGACGTTCATGCCGATGTAGCCGGCCGCGCCCGACAGCACCGCGCCGAGCAGGAAGCCGATGCCGGTCGCCCAGCCGAGGAAGAAGCCGACCAGCACGAACAGCACGACGCCGGCGACCGAGATCGTCAGGTACTGCCGGTTGAGATAGGCGCGCGCGCCTTCCTGGATCGCCCCGGCGATCTGCTGCATGCGTTCGTTGCCGGCTGGTTGCCGGTTGATCCAGCCGGCGGAGATCACGCCGTAGAGGATTGCGATGGCGGCACAGCCCAGTGCCAGCCACAAACCGTGTTGCTCGAGCATGGAACCCCTCCCAGAGTCGTGATGCCAAGACAGGACAGCGGTGGTGCCGGCCGACTATCGCACAGGCAGGGGAGCGTGGATATCCGGGGTTGCCCGCAGGGCGTGGCGGCTGCCGGCCGGAATCACGGCAGGCGGTCGCGGCCCACGGTGGCGCACCGGCATGCGCCCCGTCACCCGCCCCAGGCAGGCAGTGTCTTCGCCACGGCCACGTTCTTCAGCGTCGCGTAGGCCGGAATCCCGTCGCGCCCGTATGGCGGATACGCCTCGCCGCGGATCAGCGGCTCCAGGTAGCGGCGCGCGGCCGCGGTGATGCCATAGCCGTCCCTGCGGATGAAACCGGCCGGCATCGTCTTCTCGTGGTTGGCGACCCGGTGCAGCGGCGCGCTGTCGATCTTCCAGCGATACGGCGCGTCCGACGTCCGCGCGATGACCGGCATCGTCGCGTTGCGGCCTTCCAGGGCGAAGCGCACCGCGGCCTCGCCGACCGCCATCGCCTGGTCGAGGTCGGTCTTCGAGGCGATGTGGCGCGCGGAACGCTGCAGGTAGTCGGGCAGCGTCCAGTGCACCTTCAGCCCGAGCCGGTCCTTGACCCGGCCGGCGAGATACGAGGCGACGCCGCCGAGCTGGGCATGGCCGAAGGCATCGGTGCCGCCGCCGGCGTCGGCGACGAAGGTCCCGTCCGCGGTGCGGATGCCCTCGCTGGCGACGACCACGCAATGGCCGACGCGGTCGACGATGCGCTGGACGTTGGCGAGGAAGTCCGCCTCGTCGAAGGCCCGCTCCGGGAACAGGATCAGGTGCGGCGCGGCATCGGCGCCCTGGCCGGCGAGTCCGGCGGCCGCGGCCAGCCAGCCGGCATGGCGGCCCATCGCCTCGTAGACGAACACCTTCGTCGACGTCTCGGCCATCGCGGCGACGTCGAGCGCGGCTTCGCGCACCGACACCGCGGTGTACTTGGCCGCCGAGCCGAAGCCCGGGCAGCAGTCGGTGACCGCGAGGTCGTTGTCGATGGTCTTGGGCACGCCGATGCAGGTCAGCGGATAGTCGAAGGCTTTCGCCAGTTGCGAGACCTTGAGCGCGGTGTCGGCCGAGTCGTTGCCGCCGTTGTAGAGGAACCAGCGCACGTCGTGTGCGCGCAGCACGTCGAGCAGGCGCTCGTACTTCGCCCGGTCGGCCTCGACCGACCCCAGCTTGTAGCGGCACGAGCCGAACGCGCCGCCCGGGGTGTGCGCCAGCGCGCGGATCGCGGCGACCGGTTCCTTCGAGGTGTCGATCAGCTCCTCGCGCAGCGCGCCGAGAATGCCGTTGCGCGCCGCCAGCACCTTGACCCGCTGCGCGCGCGCGGCCTGGATGACCGCCGAGGCGGTCGCGTTGATGACGGCGGTCACGCCGCCGGACTGGGCGTAGAGCAGGGTTCCGCTGGGCATCGGGGGCGCTCTTGGGGTCTGCGGGGACGGGATACGGTAAGCTGACGCCGCCGTTCGGCGCCTTCGGCAGTGTACGCCGGCGCGCGGCACGGTCCCCCAACCCTGCTAGGAGCGTTCGATGCGTTTGGTACTTCTTGGTGCACCCGGTTCAGGCAAGGGCACGCAGGCGGCGCGGTTGAAGGACTATCTGCACGTTCCGCACATCTCCACCGGCGACCTGCTGCGCGCGGAAGTCGCCGCCGGCACGCCGCTGGGCCTGCAGGCCAAGGAAGTCATGGCGCGCGGCGACCTGGTGTCCGACGAGATCCTGCTGGGCATGCTGGAAGACCGCTTCTCGCGCGACGACACCAAGGCCGGCTTCATCCTCGACGGCTACCCGCGCAACCTCGCCCAGGCCGCCGCGCTCGATGCGCTGCTGGCGAAACTGGGCCAGAAGTTCGACGCCGCCGTGCAGCTGGAGGTCGACAACGAGCAGATCATCGACCGCCTGGCCGGCCGCGCGCAGGCCGAGGGCCGCGCCGACGACAGCCCCGAATCGGTGCGTCACCGGCTCAACGTCTACGACCAGCAGACCGCGCCGGTGATCAAGTTCTACCGCGACCATGGCCAGCTGACCATCGTCGACGGCGTGGGCACGCTCGACGAGGTGTTCCACCGCATCCTGGCCGCGATCGGGCAGGCGCAGACGACGGCCTGAGGATGCGTCGCCACGCGGAGGCGGTTCCCGCCGGCAGTCGCGCGTCGCGCCGTCCCGGCATCTCGGCGCGGCTGGGTATCGCCGCCCTGGGCCTGTCGATCCTGCTGGCCGGCTGCAGCCGGCAGACCCGCGAGGACGCCTGGTTGTGCCCGGACGCGGAGGGCGCGGCGCGGGTGCAGCATGCGCGTTCGCTGTCGCCGCTGGCCGCCAGCGCGCCCTTGCTTGCCGACCTCACCGCCCGTCAGCACGGCTGCGTGCCGGCGCCGTCGTTGACGGTCCGCGTCAAGCAGCGGCAGCTCGCCACGCTCCGCCTGCCGATGCTGCCTCCGCAGCGCATCGAGGTCGCGGAGGTCGGCGGCTTCGCCCCGGTCGACGGCCTGGACGCGGAATCGGCCTTCGTGGCGAGCGACTGGCTGCGCTGATCGCACCGGCCCGGACATCCCGCGCCGCGCGCCGCCCGCGGGCTTTGCACCGACGCCGTGGTCGTAGCCGGCGAACCCGTTCTGCGACAATGCCGGCATGAGCAAACTCCATATCCTGGGCATCGCCGGCACCTTCATGGGCGGGGTCGCGGCGCTTGCGCGCGAGCTCGGTCACGACGTCGAGGGCAGCGACCAGTCGGTATATCCGCCGATGTCGACCCAGCTCGAGCGGCTCGGCATCGCCCTGCACCAGGGCTACGATCCGGCCAACATCGGCGACGACGTCGACCAGGTCGTCATCGGCAACGCACTCTCGCGCGGCAACGCCGCGGTCGAGGCGGTGCTGGACAGCGGACGTGCCTACACCTCCGGCGCCGAATGGCTGCGCGACAGCGTGCTGCCGGGCCGCGACGTGCTGGCGGTCGCCGGTACCCACGGCAAGACCACGACCAGCACGATCCTGGCCTACCTGCTCGAGGCCGCCGGCCGCCATCCGGGCTTCCTGATCGGCGGCGTGGCGGAGGATTTCGGGGTGTCGGCGCGCCTGGGCGGTTCGCCGGCGGAGGGAGCGGGACAGGATGCGCCGGCCCTGGCGGGCCGGCCGCTGTTCGTCGTGGAAGCGGACGAGTACGACACCGCGTTCTTCGACAAGCGCAGCAAGTTCGTGCACTACCGGCCGCTGGTCGCGATCCTCAACAACCTCGAGTTCGACCATGCCGACATCTTCCCCGACGTCGCCGCGATCCAGCGCCAGTTCCACCACCTGGTGCGCACCGTGCCCGGCCGCGGCCGGCTGATCGTCAACGGCCACGACCGGCGCCTCGACGAAGTGCTGGCGATGGGCTGCTGGACGCCGGTCGAGCGCTTCGGCTTCGATCCCGCATTCGACTGGAGCGCACGCAAGCTTCGCGCGGACGGCAGCGCGTTCGCGGTGCTGCACGGTGGCGAGGAACTGGGCATCGTCGAGTGGCCCCTGGTCGGCGACCACAACGTCCTCAACGGACTGGCCGCGCTGGCGGCGTGCGCGGCGGTCGGCGTCGACGTGGCGGCGGTGCTGCGGTCGCTGACGGATTTCCACAGCGTCAAGCGCCGGCTGGAAGTGCTGGGCGAGGCGGGCGGCATCACCGTCTACGACGATTTCGCCCACCACCCGACCGCGATCGCGACCACGCTCGCCGGCCTGCGCGCGAAGGTCGGCGATGCGCGGAGGATCATCGTTGCGATGGAACCGCGCAGCAATTCGATGCGCCTGGGCGCGCATGCCGATGCGTTGGCGCCGTCGCTCGATGGCGCCGACGCGGTGGTGTTCCTGCAGCGTCCGGAGCTGGCCTGGGATGCCGGCAAGGTCGTCGCCGCGGTGCGCGGCAAGGCGCGCGCGGTCGCCGATGTCGGCGCGCTGCTGACCGCGCTCGGCGACATCGCCGGCGCCGGCGACCACGTGGTGTTCATGTCCAACGGCGGCTTCGACGGCGCGCCGCGGCGGTTCCTGGCGCAGCTGCGCGCCGGCTGAGCGCCGGCCTCGACGGTGTCGCCGCGCGCGGGTCGTACACTGCGGCCATGGCGACCGACGATGACTGCCTGCCCCTGTTCCCCCTGCGCACCGTACTGGTCCCCGGTGCGGCGCTGGGCCTGCGCGTGTTCGAACCGCGCTACCTCGACCTGGTGCGCGATTGCGGCCGCCGCGGCGGCGGCTTCGGCATCTGCCTGATCCTCGACGGCGACGAGGTCGGTGCGCCGGCGACGCCGGCCGGGTTCGGCACCGAGGCGCTGATCGAGGACTTCGACCTGGGCGACGATGGCCTGCTGACATTGCGCGTGCGTGGCGCGCGCCGGTTCCACGTGCGCCGCACGCGGGTGCGCGACAACGGCCTGATCGTCGCCGAGGTCGACTGGCAGGCGCCCGATCCGTCGACCGACCTGCTGCCCCAGCACGCGTTGCTGGGCGTGGTGCTGGAAAAGATCCTCGAGCGCATCGACGGCGCCGACCGTGCGTTCCCGAAGCAGCATTTCGACGACGCGGCGTGGGTCGGCTGGCGATTGGCCGAGCTGTTGCCGCTGACCCAGGCGCAGCGCCAGGGCCTGCTGCAGCAGGACGACCCCGACGAGCGGCTGGAGACGCTGCTGCGGCTGGTCGACGACTGAAGGCCGGAAGCCGTTCCTCTGCCGGCCCGCCGGCTGCGCGCGGCAGTGGCGCCGCTACGGCACGCGCGCTTTCCCGGTCTCCGCCGGCGCGGCATCGGTGCGTACCCGCAGCACCGGAACCCCCGACTGCGGATGCACCGCCTCGCGGGTGTCGAACGCTTCCAGCAGTTCGCGCAGTTCCGCGTGCACGGTGCCGGCATCGGGCTGCGGCTGCCACAGGCCGAACAGGCCGAGCGGACGCGTGTAGCGCAGCGACTGCCCGGTGCCGAGCCACAGGTCGCTGCCGTCGGCCAGGCGTGCGGGCGCGCGCCACAGGCGCAGGACATCGACCTGGCCCTCGTCGACGTCGCGGCGCATCAGCAGGGTCTCGGCCACGGTATCGAGCGTCGCCGGCAGCACCGGCTGCCGGGCCTGCGGCACGTCGTCGTCGAGCAGGTGCAGCGTCTCCGACCAGTCGGCCTGCGGCTGCGCCCGCCAGCCGCGCGCTTCCAGCCGTTGCTGCAGCGGCGCCAGCGGACCGGCGATCTGCAGGTCCAGCGGCCAGCGGTGGGTGGGGTCGCGTTCGCGCAGCTGTCCGGGCAGATGCGCCCAGTCGTCCTGCCACCAGCCGTCGAGAGTCAGCACCTTCTCCGGCGGCGGCGGCACGAACCGCGCCAGCAGCGGGTCGACCGCGCGCGGTGCGTGCCACAGTGCCGCGACGGCGAAGGTGATGTAGAAGATCAGCGCCACCGGGCGCATCCAGAACGAGCGTTCGACGTGGCGGCGGTAGGCGATGCCGAGCACCAGCAGCCAGACGATGCCCAGCAGCATGCCGCCGACGATGTCGCTGAGCCAGTGCGCGCCCAGGTACAGCCGGGCGAAGCCGAGCACCGACACGATCGCGCCGGAGACCAGGTACGGCCACACCCGCGAACGCCCCGGCAGCTCGCGCGCGATCAGCACCGCGAAGAAGCCGAAGGTGATCGTGCACATGGTGATCTCGACCGACGGGAAGCCGAAACCGCCGTGCGCGGTCGGCGGCCGCGGCATGTCGATCACCGCGCCCAGCAACGCGGTCAGCGCCATGCCGAAGGCCAGCGCGGCCAGCCAGTGCACGGCCGCGATCCAGCGCCGCCGCCACACCAGCCACAGCAGGGTCAGCCCGACCGCCGGCGCCAGCACCTGCACGTCGCCGATCGATGCCAGTCCCGCCATCATCCGGTCGGCCAGCGGGTTGCGCAGTTCGTACATCAGCTGGAACACGGTGTGGTCGATCAGCAGCGGCTCGCCGCGCATCAGCACCGTGGCCAGCAGCGCCGACCAGGCCCAGCCGATCGCCAGCAGGCAGACCGCGAGGATCGCCAGCGACGGGGATTCCGGGCGGCTGGGGTCGATCAGCGCCGCCGCGTAGCGGCCGAGGCGTGGATGCGCCCGGGTCCACTTCAGCGCCCGCGCCAGCAGGCTGTTGGCGTGCGCGTCGAACCAGCGGTAGCTGTAGACGATGATCGCCCACGACAGCGCCAGCACCGCGACCAGCGCGCCGAGCACGATCGCCAGCCGGTCGGCGACCGCGGCGACTGCCTCGTAGGATGCGCCGAACAGCCAGCCCGGCGCCAGGAACACCACCGCCCAGGAGATGCAGGCCGCGAGGCTGACCGGCAGGTAGCGGCGCAGCGGCATCCGCGCAATGCCGGCGATCGCCGGCACGAAGGGGCGGATCGCGCCGACGTAGCGGGCGATGAAGATGCTCTTGACCGCATTGCGCCGGAACAGCAGCTCGCCGCGGTCGAGCAGCTGCGGGTAACGGTGGAACGGCCATACGCCGCGCAGTCCCGCTCCCCAGCGGCGGCCGACCCAGTAGCTGACGCCGTCGCCGGCCAGCGCGCCGAGCGCGGCGCAGGCAATCGCGTACGGGGCGGAGACCTCGCCGAGGCCGATCATGACCCCGATCGCGAACAGCAGCGGCAGCGCCGGCACGATCGCACCGAGCACGATCACCGAGTCCGCGAACGCGATCAGGAAGATCGCAAGGCCGGCCGCGACAGGGTGGTCGCCGATCCAGCCGACCACGCTGTTGAAGAAGTTGCTGAGCATCCGTCCATTATGGCGCCTCGCCCTGGCGCGTCGGTGACACGCCCGGCCCCGTGGACGGTTGCCGGACAGGTCGGGCGCGGCCCGGCCGTGGCCGCGCCCGTACAATGCCGCGATGACTGCGCCACCGTCCGCCGCCGCCCGCGGCCAGGCCACCGAATTCCGTGCCCTCAAGTCCGACAGCTTCGGCCGCATCTCGCTGATGCGCGGCGCCGACGGCCTGTTGTTCGTGCGCCGCGACCTGCGTCACGTGCCGCTGTGGCTGCGCCTGCCGGCCTGGCTGCTGGCACGCCGCGAGGCGCGCGGCCTGGCCCGCGTGGCCGGGCTGGCCGACACCCCGCAGTTGCTGGGCTGGGACGGCCGCTGCCTGGACCGCAGCTACATGGCCGGCGACGCGATGTACCAGCGCCCGCCACGCGGCGACCTGGCCTACTTCCGCCGCGCGCGGCGCCTGCTTCAGGCGCTGCACCGGCGCGGCCTGGCCCACAACGACCTCGCCAAGGAGGCCAACTGGCTGGTGCTCGAGGACGGCCGTCCGGCGATCATCGACTTCCAGCTGGCGGTCTGCGGCGACCCGCGTTCGCGCTGGATGCGCCTGCTGGCGCGCGAGGACCTGCGCCACCTGCTCAAGCACAAGCGCATGTACTGCCGCGAGTCCCTGACCCCGGTCGAGAAGCGCGTGCTCAAGCGCACCTCGTGGCTGCGCGACCTGTGGTTCCGCACCGGCAAGCCGGTCTACCGGGTGGTGACCCGCAGGATCCTCAAGTGGGAGGACAACGAGGGCCAGGGGCCCAAGCCCTGAGAACCTGTTCACGATCCCCGAAACGGCCCGCGTGGCCGCTGCGCGGGCACCCTTCGGGCCGCGCCAGCAGGCACGGCGCGACCCATTGGAGATCGCGAACAGGTTCTGAGAAACCGGCGGCGGCGGCCGCCCGGCGGTCCCGGATCAGCGCAGGTCGAGAACCTGTTGTCCGCTGAAGCGGCGCGCCGCGTCGAAGTCGTAGCCCACCCGCAGGGTGCCGGCCTGTTCGCAGGCGTGGCAGCTGCGCATCGGCGTGGCGAAGACCAGGCGCACGCCGTCATCGGGCAATGTCTCGCTGCCGTCGGCCTGGGCCGGCGCGAACGGCATGACGTCCGGATGCGCCTCGAGGAATTCGCGGATGTCGTCCTGTGTCTGTGCCGTTTTCGGCAGCACGTCCTGGTCGACGTCGACCGCGCGGCCGTCGGCGTCGACCAGCCACAGCCCCTGGTTGGTGTTGGCGCGGAACGGATACACCAGCGAGGCCGCGCCGACGCCGTCGATCTCGCGCCAGCCGTCGATGTAGCCGGGGTTGCCCTCGGCCGCCAGGCGCTGGGCAGCCGCGACCGCCGCCGCCGTGGCGCCGCCGGTGCGCATCGCGTCCAGCAGGCAATCGTCCGGCGGCCCGGCCTGGTCGCGGCAGGCGTCGGGCGTGCCCTGCCACACCGCGTCCGGCCCCAGCCGCCCGGAGGCGGGCGCATCGTCGGCGGTGGCGGCTGGCTGCACGGTGGCGCCGGCGGCATCTGCCGGGAGCGTGGCATCGGTACCGGGGCGGGCCGCATCGCAGGCGGCGAGGGTCAGCGCCAGCATGGCGGCGAAGGGCAGGGCGGTACGCATCGGCAATCTTGTCGGGTTGGGCGGGCTTGCAGTATCGCGCGGCGGGCTGAACGCGAAAATGCGCGCGCGCATAATGCGCGTTCCTTCCCGCGCTGCAGGCACACCCGCATGGCCACCCTGTCCGGCAAAACCCTGTTCATCACCGGCGCATCGCGCGGCATCGGCCTGGCGATCGCCGAGCGCGCGGCGCGCGACGGCGCCAACGTCGCGATCGCCGCCAAATCCGAGGTCGCCAATCCGAAGTTGCCCGGCACGATCCACAGCGCCGCGCGCGCGGTGGAGGCGGCCGGCGGCCGCGCGCTGGCACTGCGCTGCGACATCCGCGAGGAGGACCAGGTGCGCGCCGCGGTCGCGGCGACCGTCGACGCCTTCGGCGGCATCGACATCCTGGTCAACAACGCCAGCGCGATCTGGCTGCGCGGCACCCTCGACACGCCGATGAAGCGTTTCGATCTGATGCAGCAGGTCAACGCGCGCGGCAGCTTCCTGTGCGCGCAGGCCTGCCTGCCGCACCTGCTGGTCGCGCCGAACCCGCACATCCTGACCCTGTGTCCGCCGCCGTCGCTGGACCCGAAATGGTGGGCGCCGCATACCGGCTACACCCTGGCGAAGATGGGCATGAGCTTCGTGACCCTGGGACTGGCCGGCGAGTTCGGCCCGCAGGGCGTCGCGGTCAACGCGCTGTGGCCGCGCACGCTGATCGGCACCGACGCGCTGAACATGATTCCCGGCGTCGAACGCGGCAACGGCCGCAGCCCGGCGATCATGGGCGACGCCGCGCACGCGGTGCTGGTGCGCGAGGCCGAAGGCTTCCACGGCAACTTCCTGATCGACGACGAGGTGCTGGCCGAGGCCGGCGTCACCGATCTCGACGGCTATGCGATCGATCCCTCGCAGCCGCTGTTGCCGGATCTGTTCCTCGATTGACGGCGGTGTACCGCCCCGTCGACATGCTCGGCGTGCCGACGCCCCTGGGCCTGCGTCCACCGGCGCCCGGCCGGGTCCCGGGCGCGCGGCATGCGCCCGCGGCGTTGCGGCGGGCAGGCCTGGCGCGGGCACTGGAGGCACGCGATCACGGCGATCTTCCCGAGCCGCCCTACGATCCCTACGGAGATCCGGCGACCGGGTTCCTCAATGGCGACGTGCTGCCCGGCTACAGTCGCGCGATCGCGGACCGCGTCGGGCCTCTGCTGTCCCATGAACGCCGCTTGCTGGTGGTCGGGGGCGACTGCAGCCTGATGCTCGGCACGGCGCTGGCACTCCGGCGCCGGGGGCGTTGCGGCCTGGTCTTCCTCGACGGCCACAGCGACTGGTATCTCCCGCGCCACGGCGGACCACGCACCGCCGCGGGCACCGACCTGGGACTGGTGCTCGGCGACGGCCCGGATGCGTTGACCGACATCGACGGCGCGCGCCCTTATCTCCAGGCGCAGGACGTCGTCGCGTTCGGCTATCGCGACGGCGGGGACGATGCGCATGCGACGCGCGCGGCATTCCGTGCGGCGCCGATGCAGCACGTCCCCATCTCCGCGATCCGCGCGGACGGGGCGCTCGCCAGCATGCATACGGCGCTGCGAACGCTGATGTCGCGACAGCCCGAGGGTCTGTGGATCCACCTGGATGTCGACGTGCTGGACCCGCGATGGATGCCGGCGGTCGATTCGCCCGAGCCGCCAGGTGGCCTCGACTGGAATGAGCTGCAGCAGGTGTTGACTTCGCTGCTCGCGCATCCCGCGACGCTGGGACTGCAGGTCACCGTGTTCGATCCCGAGCGCGATCCCGGCGGCGAGCATGCCGCGCGTCTGGTCGACCTGCTCGCGGCCGCGTTCGGACGGCGCTGAATCGGGCGCCGTACAATCGGCCTCCCGTTCTCCTGCGAAGCCGCCGCGCATGTCCACCGCCGATCTTCTCGCCCTCGCGCAGCGCCACGTGCTGCCGGTCTACCGCCCGCGCGAACTTGTGCTCGAGCGCGGCGACGGCGCGCGCGTCTGGGACAACGAAGGCCGCGAGTACGTCGACCTGTCGGCGGGCATCGCCGTGTGCGGACTCGGCCACAACGATCCCGACCTGGTGGCCGCGCTGGTCGAACAGGCCGGAAAACTGTGGCACACCAGCAACGTCTTCTACAGCGAACCGCCGCTGCGGCTGGTCGCCGAACTGGTCGAGGCCAGCGGCTTCGCGACGCGTGCGTTCCTGTGCAATTCCGGTGCCGAGGCCAACGAGGCCGCGATCAAGCTGGTGCGCAAGTGGGCGACCGCGCAGGGCCGCGCGCCGGACCGCCGGGTCATCGTGACCGCGCGCGGCAGCTTCCACGGCCGCACCCTGGCCGCGGTCACCGCGACCGCGCAGCCCAAGTACCAGGCCGGCTACGAGCCGCTGCCGGGCGGATTCCGCTACGTGGATTTCAACGACATCGCCCAGCTCGACGCGGCGATGGCCGGCGGCGACGTCGCCGCGGTCATGCTCGAGCCGGTGCAGGGCGAGGGCGGGGTGATGCCGGCCGCCGACGGCTATCTGGCCGCGGTACGCGCGCTGTGCGACCGCCACGATGCGCTGCTGGTGCTCGACGAGATCCAGTGCGGCATGGGCCGCACCGGGACGCTGTTCGCCTTCGTCCAGGACGATGTCGTTCCCGACATCGTCACCCTGGCCAAGGCGCTGGGCGGCGGCTTCCCGATCGGCGCGATGCTGGCCGGCCCGAAGGTCGCCGAGGCAATGCAGTTCGGCGATCACGGCACCACCTTCGGCGGCAATCCGCTGGGCGCCGCGGTCGCGCGCGTGGCGCTGCGCAAGCTGGCGTCGCCGGAGATCGCGGCCAACGTCGCCCGTCAGGCGCAGGCGCTGCGCGACGGACTCGCCGCGCTCGACGACGAGTTCGGCGTGTTCTCCGGAATCCGCGGCCGCGGCCTGATGCTCGGCGCGGTGTTGCGCGCCGAGCATGCCGGCCAGGCCGCCGCGATCCTCGACCACGCCGCGCGCCACGGCCTGCTGCTGCTGCAGGCCGGTCCCGACGTGCTGCGCTTCGTGCCGGCACTCAACATCCGCGACGAGGACGTCGCTGAGGGGCTCGCACGCCTGCGTGCCGCGATTGTCGATGCCGTCGCCGCCGGCTGAGCCCGCAGCGGACACCTGCGCGTTCTGCGCGATCCTCGCAGGCGCGCTGCCCGCGAGTCTCGTCCACGAGGACGCGCAGGTGATCGCCTTCATGGACCTGCGCCAGGCCGTGCCCGGTCACGTGCTCGTGGTACCGCGCCGGCATGTCGAAACCCTGTTCGACCTGGATGAGGACACCGCCGCGCAGCTGATGCGGGTCGCGGTCCGCATCGCTCGCATCGCCGATCGGGTCTTCGAAGCTGACGGCCTCAACCTGTGGCAGTCCAATCGCGAGGCCGGTGGGCAGGAAGTCCCGCACGTGCATCTGCACGTGCAGCCGCGGCGGCTGGGCGATGGCCTGATGCAGGTCTATCCAGTGCTTCCGGAGGCAGCGGACCGCAAAGACCTCGATCGCTTGGCAGCCGAACTGCGCACCGCGCTCGCCGCTCAGGGCAGGCCGTAACGCTTCAGCACCCGCCGCAGCGAACGCGCATCGGTGACCGTGTCGGCATGCAGGCCGGCGGCGCGGGCGCCCTGCACGTTGGCGAACACGTCGTCGACGAACAGGGTCTCGTGCGCGGGTACGCCGAAATGCGCCAGTGCCCTGTCGAAGATCGCGCGCTCGGGCTTGCGCACGCCGAGTGCGCCGCTGCACAGCACCCGCGCCTCGAGCGTCGGGAACAACGGGGCGACGATGCCGCGCATCGCCTCGGCCATCAGCGCGCCGTTGTTGCTGAGCACGCCGATCGGCAGGCGCCCGGCAAGGGCGACGACCTGGTCCAGCACCGCGTCGTCGGCACGGCTGCCGGCCACGCGCGAGGCGATCCACGCGGCCTCGTCGATCGTTGCGCCCAGGCCGTCGCCGAGCCGGCGCAGATAGGTGGCGGTGTCGATCGCGCCGCCGTCGTATTCGGTTTCCAGTCCGGACTCGAACAGCACCGCGGCGACCTGCGCCGCGCTGCAACCGGCGACGCGCGCGAGGTCGGCGATCCGGTCGGCGTGCGCGTAGTGCGCGAGCACGCCGTCGAAATCGAACAGCACCAGGCGCAGCGGTGGCGCGCTCACCCGGCGGCCACTTCCGCGAACGCCGCGCGCGCCGCCTCGATCGTCGCCTCGATCACCGCCGCATCGTGCGCCGACGACATGAAGCCGGCCTCGAACGCCGACGGCGCCAGGAACACGCCGCGTTCGAGCATCGCGTGGAAGAACCGGTTGAAGGCCGCGGTGTCGCAGGCGACGGCCTGCGCATAGGTGTCGACATACGGCGCATCGGTGAAGAACAGGCCGAACATCGCGCCGACACGGGTCGTGGTGAACGGGACCCCGGCCGCGCGCGCCGCGACCTCCAGGCCGTCGCACAGCGCGTGCGTCGACGCTTCCAGGCGGTCGTGGAAGCCCGGTTCGGACACCAGGTCCAGCATCGCCAGTCCCGCGGCCATCGCGATCGGGTTGCCGCTCAGCGTGCCGGCCTGGTAGATCGGCCCGGCCGGTGCGATCTGCTGCATCAGTTCGCGGCGCCCGCCATACGCGCCGACCGGCATGCCGCCGCCGATGACCTTGCCGAAGGTGCTGATGTCCGGGGTCACGCCGTAGCGCGCCTGCGCACCGCCGAGCGCGACGCGGAAGCCGGTCATCACCTCGTCGAAGATCAGCAGCGCGCCGTGGCGCGTGCACAGATCACGCAGATGCTGCAGATAGCCGTCGCGCGGCGGCAGACAGTTCGCGTTGCCGACCACCGGTTCGATGATCAGGCCGGCGATGTCGGCGCCGGCCTTGTCGAACAGCGCGGTCGCGGCGTCGAAGTCGTTGTAGGGCAGGGTCAGCGTCAGGTCGGCCAAGGCCTTCGGCACGCCCGGCGAGGTCGGCACGCCGAAGGTCAGCGCGCCGCTGCCGGCCTTGACCAGGAACGAGTCGCCATGGCCGTGGTAGCAGCCCTCGAACTTGACGATGCAGCCGCGCCCGGTCGCGCCGCGCGCCAGCCGGATCGCCGACAGCGTGGCCTCGGTGCCGGAATTGACCATGCGCACCATCTCGCACGAGGGCACCAGCGATGTGATGCGCTCGGCCATCGCCACTTCGGCCGCGCACGGCGCGCCGAACGACAGGCCGTCGCCGAGCGCGCGCTTGACCGCCTGGCGGACCTCGGGGTGGTTGTGTCCGGCGATCATCGGCCCCCACGAGCCGACGTAGTCGATGTAGCGGTTGCCGTCGACATCGAACAGGTATGGCCCGTCGGCGCGCTGCACGAAGAACGGCTCGCCGCCGACCGACTTGAACGCGCGCACCGGCGAGTTGACGCCGCCCGGCAGCAGGGTCGTGGCGTGCTGGAACAGGGCGTGCGAGCGGGAAGTGTCCATCGTGTCTCCGGAAATCGGCAATGCGCGGCGCGCGGGGAGGCGGCGCGGTCAGGCGGGAAGGTCGAAGCAGGCGCGATAGGCGCGCGCCGCGGCGACCGGGTCGTCGGCGTCGAACACGCCGCTGATGACCGCGACCAGGTCGGCGCCGGCTTCGACCAGCGTGCGCGCATTGTCCGGGGTGATGCCGCCGATCGCCACCCGCGGCACGCCGAGCCGCGCAGCCGCGCCCAGCAGCGCGGGATCCGCGCGCCGCGCCAGCGGCTTGGTCGACGACGGAAAGAAACTGCCGAAGGCCACGTAACTGGCGCCCGCGGCGACCGCGGCATCGGCCAGCGACGCATCGTCGTAGCAGGACGCGCCGAGGATCGCGTCCGGCCTCAGTGCGGCGCGGGCGCCGGCCAGGGCGCCGTCGTCCTCGCCCAGGTGCGCGCCGTCGGCATGGAGTTCGGCCGCCAGCCGCCAGTCGTCGTTGACCAGCAGCGGCACGCCGGCGCCGCGGCACAGCGGCAGCAGCGCCTGTACCTGCCGGTGGCGCAGCGCGGCATCAGCGGTCTTGTTGCGGTACTGCAGCCACGTCGCCAGCGGCAGCACCCCGGCCACGCGCGCGCGCAGCCGGCCGGTGTCGTTGTCGTCGGGCGTCAGCAGATAGAGCCCGCGCGGGCGCGGCGTGGCCGGGGGGCGTGCGTTCATGTCGTGGGTTCCGGTGCGAAGGCGGGGATGGGACAATGCGGATCTTCCGTTTCCGCAGTACCGGCATTATCCGATGAACGATTCCACCGAGCCGACCGCGTTCCGCACCTGGATGTGCGTCGTCTGCGGTTTCATCTACGACGAGGCCGAGGGCATCCCGGACGAGGGCATCGCGCCGGGCACGCGCTGGGAGGATGTGCCGGACACCTGGACCTGCCCGGACTGCGGCGTCACCAAGGACGACTTCGAGATGATGACGCTCTGAGGCGTCTGTCCGGCCCAGGCGCACGCGGGACGGGCGCAGGCGCCATGGACCGGTACGCGGTTCAGTGGCGCCATGCGGTCGCGCGACCGCACTGCACCAGCGTCTCGCGCACCATCGCCGCATCGCCGGCGTCGGGATTGCGCTGCAGGTAGCGTCCCAGGTCCTCGCGCGCGCCCGCCACGTATCCCATCCGCGCATAGCCCAGTCCCCGGTCGCGCAGCGCATCGGGCGCGTCGGGCAGCAGTTTCAGCACGCGGTCGGCGCAGCGCACCGCGCGTGCCCAGTCCTCGCTGTCCCTGTAGACGCCATGCAGGTTGCGCAGCATCCGGGTCAGCATCGTCCGGTGCGAGGCGGGATGCAGGATCTGCAGCAGCGCGTCGTCGTCGGGCGCGTCGCCGCCCAGGTGCGGCCTGGCGCGGTCGCGCAGCTCGTCGATGTCGAGCGGCCGGCCGGCGTTGAACGGGTCCATGACCAGCATGCCGTCGTCGACCGGCAGCCGGACCAGGAAGTGGCCCGGGAACGAGATGCCGTCGAGCGGAACGCCCAGGCGCCTGGCGACTTCCATCTGCACCGTGGCCAGCGAGATCGGATTGCCCAGGCGGCGGTCGAACACCTCGTTGAGATAGCTGTTGCGCGGGTCGTAATAGGCGTCGTGGTCGCCGGTATAGCCCAGTTCCTCGAACAGGTGCCGGTTGATCGCCTGCATCTTCAACGGCGGCGCATCGATCGACGCCACCTCGACCTTCAGGCGTGCGACGTGCGTCTCCAGCAGCGCCTCGTAGCGCGCGGCATCGAGATCGGGGTACTCGTCGCGTGCGATCAGCAGCGCGACCTGCAGCAGCGGCAGCGTTTCGTCGCCGATGCCCGCGAGCGCATTCCAGTCCGGCAGTGCAGTGCTCATGCCCATGAGCCTGCCGCGCCGGCAGGGCTGGCGCAAGTCGCGCGGCTCACGGCAGGGTGGGGATTCCGGGCGAGAACTGCAGCACCGCACCGTCCTGCAGGTCGATGCGCCGCGCCTCGCCGGCGTTGAGCTCCAGCACGTAGCGCGCGGGCGCACGGCTGGGATAGGAGGGGCAGCGATTGCCGCCCGAACACGGTGGCACGTCGCGCTGCTGCGACACCAGCCTGCGCTCGTTGTCGAAGTACAGGATGTCGAGCGCGATGCGCGTGTTCTTCATCCAGTAGGCCTGCGGCGCTTCGCTGTCGTGGATGAAGAGCATGCCGTGGCCGTCGGCCAGCTGGTCGCGGAACATCAGGCCGCGCGCGCGCGCGGCGTCGGTATCGGCGATTTCCACGGTGTAGCGGTGGCCGGCAAGCTCGACCCAGGGACCGCCCGACGCGCAGGCGGGCAGCAACAGCGTGAGCAGCAGGCAGAAGAAGACGGCACGGAGCGAACGCATCGGAGGCGACCTGATGTTGTGGAAGGGAGTGCCGACACCTTCGGCAGCCGGCGCGCGGGCGTCAAGAAGAAACGCCCGGCGCGCTTCCCGACGTTCGCCGACGGTGGGCCGGGGGAGGCGGCCACGGATGGCGGACCAAAAAGAGGTTCTTCACCCAACTCCGGGAAAGAAGCGCGCCTTGCGTAGGTCGGCCCCACGCGGCCGACGCGCGTGGTGTCCGGGTTTGCGCGATGCCGGGAGATCCGCCGATGCGGCTTGACCGGGCGTCCCGGCGTCGGGGGCATTGCCCCGACCTACGACAGGTGAATCCCGGGAATCGGAGAAGAACCAAAAAAATTGCATCAACCCCTTTGCGAAATCGATGTTGCCGTGCACAATGCGCGCCCCGCCAAGGCGAGCCGCAAGGTTCGGCTGGCGGGGTCGGGAACGGAGCGGCACAGGTCTTCACGAGGTGTTGACGTTCCCGGAAACCGCGCTAAGATGTGCGGCTCGCTTCAGCGGAAAGGACTTCGGTCCGGCAGCTGAAGCGGAGGCAAAAATCTCCACCTTCGGGTGTTGACGGACGCCAAAACCGCGCTAGAATGGGCGGCTCGCTTCGGAGGAAACGACGGAGCATCGGAAGGCAGGCGCTGAGGCCGCTTTCCGCAGATCTTTGACAGTGTGCGCAGGTAACTTGTGCGGACGTCTGGTCGGTGGATAACTGTCCATCAGCAGACGTTCTAACAGAGCAACAAGTCAATTCAATAGCAGCAATGCTAGCGAGTAATTTGGGGCTCAGGCAGACGACTGCACTCAAAGCATTGGCGAAGTCCTTCGGGATGGAGCCGAAACATTTAAGTGAAGAGTTTGATCCTGGCTCAGAGTGAACGCTGGCGGCAGGCCTAACACATGCAAGTCGAACGGCAGCACAGGGGA
>NZ_JAIWPT010000020.1 GCF_021191695.1 Proluteimonas luteida | reverse complement strand
CCGCTTGAGCCACTTGTAGGCCGTGCGGACACTGACGCCGGCCGCATGCGCCGCTTCTTCCACCCGCAGACCATGAGCAAGGATGCGATCCACGAGCAGGGCTCGACCGCGAGGGCTCAAACGGGCATGTTTATGCAGGTTCATCCGGGGCTCCTGGGGGCTGGGTTGGCTTCGTAACCCCCATCTTCCAGAGATGCCCCGGATGAACAACCTACTGAGAGATCACACCTAGTGCGCAGCTACAGCCTGAAGCAAGAGTTCATCACCCCGCACTGCCCGCAGCAGAACGGGATGGTGGAACGGGTCATCCGCACGCTGAAGGAACAGTGCGCGCATCGCCATCGGTTCGAAAGCCAACAGCACGCCAGCCGTGTGATCGGCGATTGGATCCAGTTCTACAACCACCGGTGCCCACATCAGGCACTGGGCATGAAGACACCCGCTGAGGTCTATGCTTTAGCGGCCTGACCTGTGCAGAAACCGCTGGGTCATTACACCTTGACGCAGGCCTGCGTAGGCTGGGCGCACCCGAGGGAGCCCGCCACATGACCGACACCAGCAGCGCGATCGCGCGCAACGCGCAGATCCTGCGTTTCCTGATGAAGTACCGCAACGCCGGCGTGTTCACCGGCCTGGACATCGACGCGGCCGATCTCGACGATGCCGCGTTCGACACGTCGGACGAAGCCGACGGAAAGCCCGAGGCCTTCGTCGACGATCTGGAGGCGCTCGGCCCGACCTTCATCAAGATCGGCCAGGTACTGTCGACCCGCCCGGACATGGTGCCGCCGGCCTATCTGGCCGCGCTCGAACGCATGCAGGACGACGTGGCGCCGCTGCCGTTCGAGGTGATCCAGGCGGCCGTCGAGGAGGCGCTGGACGTCCGCATCAGCAAGATGTTCGACAGCTTCGACGAGACGCCGCTGGGCTGCGCGTCGCTGGCGCAGGTGCATCGCGCCACGCTGCGCGACGGGCGCAAGGTCGCGGTGAAGGTGCAGCGCCCGGGCATCGTCGAGCAGATCCGCGGCGACCTCGACACGCTGGCGCGGCTGGCCGGCGGCGTCGACCGGGTCACCGACATCGGCCGCCGCATCCGCTTCGCCGATTGGGTCGGCGAGTTCCGGCGCACGCTGCTGGCCGAACTCGACTACCGCGTGGAGGCCGAGAACCTGGACCGCTTCGACGCGCACTTCGAGGCGTATCCGGCGCTGTTCGTGCCCAAGCCGGTGTGGGACCTGACCCGGCAGCGGGTGCTGACGATGGAACTGGTCGAAGGCACCAAGGTCACCGACATCACCGGGCTGATGCGCACCGAGCGCGACATGGCGCCGCTGGCGACCGCGCTGCTGCACGGCTACCTGGACCAGGTGTTCGTGTACGGCGAGATCCACGCCGACCCGCACCCGGGCAATCTGCTGCTGACCCGCGACGGCCGGCTGGCGCTGCTCGATCTGGGCATGGTCGCGCACGTGCCGCCGCGCACCCGGGAGCGACTGCTGAAGCTGCTGTTCGCGGCCGTCGACGGCCGCGGCGAGCAGGTGGCGGCGGAAGGCATCGCGATGGGCACGCGGCTGGAGGACTTCGACGAGGCCCGCTACTACCGCGATGTCGCCCAGCTGATCGCGCGCTACGCGGCGCGCTCGGGCGCGACCGGGCAATCGGAAGGCCGGATGATGCTCGACCTCGCGCGCCTGGCGACCGCCTGCGGCCTGCGCACGGCGCCGGAGATGAGCCTGCTCGGCAAGACCCTGCTGCATCTCGAGTCGGTGGTCGAGGCGCTCGATCCGGAACTGGACATGAAACGGGTGGTCGAGGATCACCTGCAGAACATGATGCGCCAGCGCTTGCGCAAGTCGCTGTCGCCGGCGAACCTCGCCAGCGAGATGATGGAGATGCAGGAGCTGGTGCGCGACGCGCCGCGCAAGCTGTCGAACCTGCTGTCGCTGCTGTCTGAGAACCGGCTGCAGATGCGAGTCACCGGGCTCGAGGAATCGCACCTGCTCGACAGCCTGCACAAGATCGGCAATCGCATCGCGGCCGGCGTGGTAACCGCCGCGCTGATCCTGGCCTCGGCGTTGATCATGGACAACCCGGAGGGCCCGCGGCTGTTCGGCTACCCGGCGATCGCGCTGCTGCTGTTCCTGACCGGGGCCGGGCTCGGCATCGCCATCGTGCTCAGTGCGCTGCTGGGCGACCGCCGCGCGCGGCCCGACGAGCAGAGTGGACCGCATTGAGCGCATCGCCGCGGCGAAGCCGCCCGGCGCCGTGCGCGCCGGCACGGCCCCCTCTGCCGATGAGAATGCTTCGCATCGGTTAGAATGACGGGGTTTCGTTCGAGTCCCGCCCCCGCATGTCCTCCGCCTTTGGCACCGAAACGGTGCTGGATGTCCGTCACTGGACGGACGACTACTTCAGCTTCACCACCACCCGCGACGAGGGTTTCCGCTTCGACAACGGGCAGTTCGTGATGATCGGCCTGCAGACCGAGGCCAAGCCGATCCTGCGCGCGTACTCGATCGCCAGCGCGAACTGGGAGGAGCAGCTGGAGTTCTTCAGCATCAAGGTCGACAACGGCCCGCTGACCTCGCGGCTGCAGCACATCCGGCCCGGCGACGAGATCCTGGTCGGCCGCAAGCCGACCGGCACCCTGCTGATCCACGACCTGTACCCGGGCCGCAACCTGTTCCTGCTGGGCACCGGCACGGGCTTCGCGCCGTGGCTGTCGGTGATCAAGGACCCGGAGACCTACGAGCGCTTCGACAGGGTCGTCCTCACCCACGGCGTGCGCACGGCGAAGGACCTCGCCTATCGCGACTACATCGTCAACGAGCTGCCGCGCCACGAATTCCTCGGCGAGCAGGTTTCCGGCAAGCTGCTGTACTACCCGGCGGTCACCCGCGAGCCGTTCGAGCTCGACGGCCGCGACCAGCGTGGCCGCCTGACCGAGATGCTGGCCAGCGGGCGCATGACCGACGACCTCGGTCTGCCGCCGCTGGATCCGGCGCTCGACCGCGCGATGATCTGCGGCAGTCCGCAGATGCTGGCCGACTTCCGCCAGCTGCTCGATGCCCGCGGCTTCGAGGCCGCGCCGCGCATCGGCACGCCGGGGCAATACGTGTTCGAACGCGCCTTCGTCGAGAAGTGAGGGTGGACGCACTACAATCGAGCCATTCCAGGGAGAACCTCGCATGAAGATCCTCGTGACCGTCGACGGCAGCGACATCAGCACCCGGGCGCTCAAGTTCGCGGTCAAGCTGGCCAAGCAGTTCGAGAAACCGGCCACCGTGGCGCTGCTGCACGTCGATCCGCCGGTGTTTCCGGGCGTGGAGCGCCGCATCGGCCGCGAGGCGGTGCGGAGCTACCACGCCGACAACCATGCGCATGCGCTGGGCCTCGCGCGCAAGGCGCTGGTGCGCAGCAAGGTCGAGGTCGAGGAGATCGCCGAGGTCGGCGAGATCGCCGAGACCATCCTCGCGGTCGCGCGCAAGCGCAAGATCGACCTGATCGTCATGGGCTCGCATGGCCGCGGCGCGGTCAAGGGCGTGCTGCTCGGCTCGGTCTCGGCCAAAGTCATCGCGCAGACCGACATCCCGGTCACGATCGTCCGCTGATGCCCGCAGCGGGCGCGCGGCCGCGTGGCCGCCGCTCCCGCCTGCCACGCGTCACGCCTGCAGCGCGGCCTCGATGTCGCCACGCAGCGATTCCGGCCTCGCGGTCGGCGCATAGCGGGCGAGGACGCGACCGTCGCGGCCGACCAGGAACTTGCTGAAGTTCCACTTGATCGCGCCGGTGCCCAGGAAGCCGCCCTTTTCCTGTTTCAACCATTTCCACAGCGGATGCGCGGCGTCGCCGTTGACGTCGATCTTGGCGAACATCGGGAAATCGACGTCGTAGGTCAGCGCGCAGAAGTCGCGGATTGCGGCCTCGTCGCCGGGCTCCTGGTGCCCGAACTGGTCGCAGGGAAACCCCATGACCACGAGGCCGCGGTCGCGATAGTCGCGCCACAGCGTCTCCAGCCCGGCGTACTGCGGCGTGAACCCGCACTTCGAGGCGACGTTGACGATCAGCAGCACCTTGCCGGCGTAGTCGGCCAGCGCCTTGGTATCGCCGTCGATGCCGGTCGCGCTGAAGTCGTAGGCTGTGGTCATGTCGGGGCTCCTCGTGGCGGCAGATGCCGCCGCGACATTGTGCGCCTTCGGGCAGGCCGCGCGTCGCAGGTGAGACTCCACATCGGATTCCGCCGGTATCCGCATGTTTTCGCTGGCGGGGGCCAGCCCCGTCTTTTGGCATGGGCGCCCGTGGGCGGGAATCGGCTAGCCTAGGGAGTCCTGTTCACCTGTCCACTGGAGAGCCCTCTTGCCGAAGCACCCGCTTGCCGTCGCCCTGTGCGCGGCCCTTGCCGTGTCCGCCCTGCCCGCGTTCGCCCAATCCTCCGGCACCGCACCCGACGCGACGACGACCGCCGTCTCGGCGCAGCAGCCCTCCGACAACCCGCTGTTCGTCGAGAGCACGCTGGACCTGCGCTACCCGCGCTTCGACCTGATCGAGGACGCGCACTTCGGCCCCGCATTCGATGCCGGCATGGCGGAGAACCTGCGCGAGATCGAGGCGATCGCCGGCAATCCCGAACCGCCCACGTTCGACAACACCATCATCGCGCTGGAGAAGTCCGGCGAGCTGCTGTCGCGCGCGCGCCGGATCTTCGGCAACCTCAACGGCACCGACACCAACGACACCCGCAAGCAGATCGACGCCGACTACGCGCCGAAGTTCGCCGCGCATCGCGACGCGATCATGCTCAACCCGGCGCTGTTCGCGCGCATCGACACGCTCTACAGCAACGTCGATTCGCTGGGCCTGGACGCCGAGGGCCAGCGCCTGGTCGAGCGCTACCACACCATGTTCGTCCGCGCCGGCGCCAACCTGAGCGAGGCGCAGAAGGCGGAGATGCGCCGGATCAACGCCGAATCGGCGCGCCTGGGCACCACCTTCAGCCAGAACGTGCTCAACGAGGTCAACGACTCCGCGGTGGTCGTCGACACGGTCGAGGAACTCGACGGCCTCGGCGAGGCCCAGATCGCCGCGGCCGCCGCCGAGGCGACCTCGCGCGGGCTCGACGGCAAGTACGTCATCACCCTGCTCAACACCACCGGCCAGCCGGTGCTGCCGCAGATCAACAACCGCGAGCTGCGCGAGCGCATCCACAAGGCCTCGGTCGCGCGCGGCAGCCGCGGCAACCAGTACGACAACACCGGCGTCATCTCGCAGATCCTCAAGCTGCGCGCCGAGCGCGCCAACCTGATGGGCTATCCCAACCAGGCCGCCTTCATCCTCGAGGACTCGACCGCCGGCACCGTCGAGGCGGTCAACGACATGCTCGGCCAGCTGGCACCGGCGGCGGTCGCCAATGCCCGTGCCGAGGCGGCCGAGCTGCAGGCGATGATCGACCGCGAGCAGGCCGCCAAGGGTGAGCCGACGTTCCAGCTCGAGCCCTGGGACTGGGCCTACTATTCGGAGAAGGTCCGCCAGGACAAGTACAGCTTCGACGACGCCCAGCTCAAGCCCTACCTCGAGATGAAGAACGTGCTGGAGAACGGCGTGTTCTTCGCCGCGACCCGGCTCTACGGCATCACGTTCAAGGAACGCACCGACCTGCCGAAGTACCACCCCGACACCTGGACCTACGACGTCTTCAACGAGGACGGCAGCCCGCTGGCGATCTTCATCTTCGACCCGTATGCACGCGCGTCCAAGCGCGGCGGCGCCTGGATGAACTCCTACGTCTCGCAGTCCGAGCTCGAGGGCACGCTGACCGTCACCGCCAACCACCAGAACATCCCCAAGCCGCAGGCCGGCCAGCCGACGCTGCTGACCTGGGACGAGGTGACCACGATGTTCCACGAGTTCGGCCATGCGCTGCACGGCATGTTCTCGGACGTGAAGTACCCGTTCTTCAGCGGCACCAGCGTGCCGCGCGACTTCGTCGAGTTCCCCTCGCAGGTCAACGAGATGTGGGCCGACTGGCCGGAAGTGCTGGCCAACTACGGCAGGCACTACCAGACCGGCGCGCCGATGCCGGCCGAGCTGCTGCAGAAGGTGCAGGCGGCGGCGAAGTTCAACCAGGGCTTCGCGACCACCGAATACCTGGGCGCCGCGATGCTCGACCAGTACCTGCACCAGCTACCGATCGACCGTCTGCCCGACGGCCCCGAGGTGATGGCCACCGAAGCCGCCGCGCTGCAGGCCGCCGGCCTGGACTACGCGCCGGTGCCGCCGCGCTACCGCACACCGTACTTCAGCCACATCAACGGCGGCTATGCGGCCGGCTACTACGCCTACATCTGGTCGGAGGTGCTCGACGCCAACACCGTGCAGTGGATCGAGCAGAACGGCGGCCTGACCCGGGCCAACGGCGACCGCTTCCGCGCGACCTTGCTGTCACAGGGTGGCAGCAAGGATGCCAAGCAGCTGTTCGTCGACTTCACCGGCCACGAACCGCAGATCGAGCCGCTGCTGATCAAGCGCGGTCTGGCACCGGGCGCCGACGACTCGGCCGCGCCGGACCTGGGCGACACGCCCGAAATCGAGTCCGGCGAGGACTGAAGTCCCCCGCCACGATCCGTCCACGCACCGCCCGGCTCCAAGCCGGGCGGTGTCGTTTCGGGCCCCGTATCCGCCGGCCATTGCGCGCGGATCTCCCTCCACGGCTGCCCCGCGGGCGCCACATGCGCCGCCCGGTCCCGATATCCTGATGCCGTGACCGCCCTGCCGACCCTCGCCGCAACGCCTTCGCCCACCGCAGACGCCGCCGCGCAGCTGGCCGACTGGCTCGCACCCCGGCGACACGTATTCGTGCTGACCGGCGCCGGCATCAGCACCGGCTCCGGCATTCCCGACTATCGCGATGCCGCAGGTGCGTGGAAACGCCCGGCGCCGGTGACCTGGCAGGCATTCACCGACGACGCGGTCGTCTACAGGCGCTACTGGGCGCGCAGCCATGTCGGCTGGCCGCGCTTCGCTGCCGCGCGTCCCAACGCCGCGCATCGGGCGCTGGCCGCACTCGAGGCCGACGGACGCGTCGCCACGCTGCTGACCCAGAACGTCGACGGCCTGCACCAGGCCGCCGGCAGCCGCGCGGTGATCGACCTGCACGGCCGGCTCGACCAGGTGGTCTGCCTGGGCTGCGGCGACCGCCAGCCGCGCCAGGGACTGCAGCCGCGACTGCTCGCCGACAATCCCGGCTGGTCGCCGGGCGCGGCCGCGATCGCTCCCGATGGCGATGCCGACATCGCGAACGAGGCCGAGGTCCGTTTCGTGCCACCCCGCTGCCTGCATTGCGCCGGGCTGCTGAAGCCCGACGTCGTGTTCTTCGGCGAAAACGTGCCGCGCGACCGGGTGCTGCAGGCACAGACGGCGCTCGAAGCCAGCGACGCGCTGCTGGTGGTCGGCTCGTCGCTGATGGTGTATTCCGGCTTCCGCTTCGCCAAACGGGCCGCCGATGCCGGCCTGCCGCTGGCGATCCTGAACGGCGGCAGCACCCGCGCCGATGCGCTGGCGACGCTGAAGCTCGACGTCGAGATCGTCGCGACGCTGGCCGCGCTGGTACCGTCCGCCGGCCCGGATCAGGAGTTGAGAGTCAATCGAACGCCGTAGCGAAACCGTCGCCGAACGCCGGTGGCGGCGGTCGCAGCAGGCAGGCGAACGACGCCCAGTCGCTCAGCGCGGCGCCACGTAGCCACCGGGCACGCCTTCCGGCGACAGCACCAGCTGCCACAGCTGGATGCGGCGGGTACGGAAGCTGGCCATCGAGCCGGCCAGGTAGAACCGCCACATGCGCCGGAAACGCGTGTCGTAGCGCGCCGGCAGCTGGTCCCAGGCCTGTTCGATGTTGTCGCGCCAGGCCTGCAGCGTGCGGTCGTAGTCGGTGCCGAAATTGTGCCAGTCCTCGATGACGAACCGGCCTTCGCAGGCGGCCGTCACCTGCGCCGCCGACGGCAGCACCGAGTTGGGGAAGATGTAGCGCGTGATCCAGGGATCGGCGAGCTGGCGCGAGTGGTTGCCGCCGATGCTGTGCAGCAGGAACAGCCCGGCGTCGCCGAGACAGCGCCGGACCACGTCGAAGTAGCCGCGGTAGTTCTTGACCCCGACATGCTCGAACATGCCGACCGACACGACCCGGTCGAAGCGTTCGTCGAGCTCCCGGTAATCCTGCAGCCGCACCTCGACCGGCAGGCCGGCGCACAGCTGGCGCGCATAGTCGGCCTGCTCGCGCGAGACCGTCACCCCGACGGCCTCCACGCCATAGCGCTCGGCGGCGAACTTCAGCAGCTCGCCCCAGCCGCAGCCGATGTCGAGCAGGCGCATGCCCGGCGCCAGTCCCAGCTTGCGGCAGCACAGGTCGAGCTTGGCCAGCTGGGCGTCGTCGAGGTTGTCGGCATCGCGCCAGTAGCCGCAGCTGTAGACCATGCGCTGGCCCAGCATCTTCGCGTAGAGATCGTTGCCCAGGTCGTAGTGCCGGCGACCGACCTCGAAGCTGCGCCGGCCGCGCTGCAGGTTCAGCAGCCGCGCACGCAGGCCGTCGACGATCTCGGGCAGCGTATGCACGCGCTCGTCGAGGCGTGCCTGCAGCAGATGCACCAGGAACCCGTCCAGGCTTTCGGCATCCCACCAGCCGTCCATGTAGGACTCGCCGAGCCCCAGCGACCCCTGGGCCAGGAGGCGGACCGCGAGGCGGTCATCATGAACCTGCAGATCCCAGGGACGCGGACCACCGATCTGGACATCCGCATCGTCGAGCAGGGTCTGCAGACGACGTTGCGAACGGTCGTCGGCGCGCATGACTCGTATCCGGGCACGGCACCCCCGTGCCTTGCCCTTCCATGCTAGCGCGAATCAGGTGCGTGGGCGGCAGAAATGTTCGAGGCGACAAGCCCGGACGACTGCTGCCGCCCAGGCTCCCGGGGTCAGTCCGCAGCGAACAGGCCCCGGTACGGCGCGGCCACGTACGGCAGCAGCACCGCCGCCGGCACCTCGACGGTCTGGATCCCGTCCGAGTAAGGGCCGACCTGGTAGGGCGGGAACACGAAGCGCAGCCCGGCCAGCCTGTCGCCGCGGCCGAGCACCGGCTCGAACTGGCGGAAATTGGTCACGTCCGGCTGCGAGCCCTCGTCGATCATGCGTCCGGCCGTGCGCAGCATCCGGCTGCGCTCGTCGGGCTCGAGTTCATCGGCATCGATCCGTTGCGACAGCGCCGCATGCAGTTGCTCGCGCACGAAACGCGAGACCACGGCCCAGCCATCGGCGTCGGTCAGCAGATCGTCGGCCAGCAGCAGCTTCTGCTCCGGCACCAGCCAGACGAAGCGTTCGATCAGCGGATTGTCGTGCGCGCCACCGGTGTAGGTGCTGCCATCGGCGGCGATCGCCAGCAGCGCCGGCGTGTCCGCCACCACGCTGAAGCGCAGCGAGAGATCGTACATCGTGCCGGGCTGCAGGTCGGCCGCGCCTTCGACGGACTGCATCAGCTCGTCGCGCGCGGACCGCGCATAGGCGTAGAGCTCGGCGGCCAGGCCGGGATACCGGTTCGCCTCGGGCGGATAGGTGATGCCCACGATATAGCGCGGGTCCATCTCCACGACGTCCTTGAGTTCCGGGACTTCGTCGGGCAACGGCTGTACGTCTTCCGCCGCCGGCAAGCCTCCCTGCTCCGCCGATCCCGCCGGCACCGGCGGTACATCGCGCTGGCAGGCGACGAGCGCCAGGGGCAACACGCACAGCAACATCCGTCTCATCACAACGATCCTTGCGCAATCGGCCGCGCAGCAATTATCCGCGAAAAAAATAGCGTGACCAGCGTCGCCTTGCCGTGAGTGCCGGGAGACGCGATGCCATGCCTGCGCCAATATGACCCGCCCGATGCACACCGTGGACTGCGACGCGCCGTCCGCTCGCCAGTACCCGCTCCCCATCACCGCGCGCAGGATCCGGTGGCGTTCCAAGCGTCGCGCCAGCGATGGCCCGGAGGGTGGCCGCCATGGATGGCGGACACAAAGAAAAGCGGTTCGGCCACGGATGGACGCGGATGACGCGGATCAGAAGCAGCGGGGGCGTGGCTTCGCCGCGGCCTCTGGTATTTGCTCTATCCGTGCACATCCGCGTGGATCCGTGGCAAAGAACAAGGTTCCGGCCCGTCCCCAATTCCGGGGGCGCGACCGTAGGTCGGGGCAACGCCCCCGACGGAAAGAACTCGCGAATCCGGGCACCGCGCACGTCGGCCGCGTGGGGCCGACCTACGCAAGGTCGGACGACCGTATTCCCCGGACTTAGGTGAAGAACCACAAAAAACCCCGGACGTCACCGTCCGGGGTTCGGGTCAAGCGAAAAGCGGGCGTTCTTTAGATCGCCTGCACTTCGTCAGCCTGCAGGCCCTTCTGGCCCTGGACGACCTTGAAGGAAACCTTCTGGCCTTCCTGCAGCGACTTGAAGCCGGTGCCCTGGATCGAACGGAAATGGACGAACAGGTCCTGGCCGCTTTCCGGGGTGATGAAGCCGAAGCCCTTGGCATCGTTGAACCACTTGACGGTTCCGGTCTGACGCTCAGACATTGTGTTACTCCTTGAAGCAGTTTGGTCATGGGAACACGACTGCCATACCGGGGTATGGGATGGCGCCGCGACTGTCGAGCAAGGGGTAACGCGAAAGCGATGGAGCGGATCGTCCCGACCGGAAAACCGGCCGTACAGCGGTTGGATCTACCGCATCGGAGCCACGATGTACCGTGATCCCGGCCTTGAACAGTGGGCGAACGATACCGCAAATGCCGCACGAAATGTGAACAGCGCGCGCCGCGCCTCCGACATCGGTCGGGCGGGCCGGTTCACGAGGCGCGGGTCTGCAGATACCGGGACGCGAATCCGCAGGCCGACGCGACCTCCAGCCCGGCGTCGCGGGCATACCCCAGGGCCGCCTCGACGAGCTGTCCGCCGAGGCCGCGCCCGGCCAGCGCCGGATCGACGACGGTATGCAGGATCGTCAGAAAACCGCTGGAAATACGGTATTCCAGTGTCCCGCGGCAACCGTCGAGGTCGAACTCGAACAGGTGCCGGCGCGGGTCGTGGCGGATCGGAGGCGATGGCATCGGGGGAAGACTCCTGCGGATCGGGGCGGCGACGACAGGCCCGGCCATCCTGCCGCAGACGCCGGTCCCGCGCACCGCAATGGCGTGCGCCGGATGACCCGCGTGATGCCCAGTTTGACGCGCTGCGTCACGAAGCTGCGCAGAGTACGGCAGACGCTTGCCGCGCCCGGTCACCCGAAACCGGACAATGGTCACGGAATGATGTGGCATGGAACCTGCGCCCGTTCGTGGCAGTGCCGGTGGGGCAATGCGAACGGGAGCGGACGTGATGCTGGATGGTGACGGACAACAGAACGGTGCGCTCGAGCGCCTGTACGAACTGATCCACGACGGCATGGCCGATACGGTCGAGTTCGAACAGCTCGACCGCATGGTCTACGCGCAGTTGCTGGAAACCTACGGCGACGCGGACGCGGAAGCACGCTGACGGCATCAGCAGCGCCGGCGCAGGCCGGCGATGCGGGGTGGACGCGGACTGCAGCCGGCTTTGCCGGCACACCGGGCCGGGAATCGCGAGAAAAGCCCGCGCATCCGCGCGGTCGACGTGACCGGGACACGCACCCGGTCCGCGAGTGACCGCAACGCGGCCATGCGACGCGGATCCGGGGCAGGTCCTCCCCGGCTATTCCTCCGTGCTGCGGTGGTCGCGCTTGCCCTGGTTCCTGCGGTCGCGGGTACTGATGCTGCCCTGGATCGGCGCCATCCGGCTTTGCGCGGCATGCAGTTCCACGGCCTTGCGCTCGGCCTGCCCCGACTGGTAGCCGACCGCGGGCGTCGCTGCGGTGCCCTCCTCGATCTGCTGCCACGGCTTCGGCGACTGCGCCTCGGCATTGTGCTGCGCGAGCAACTTGCGGGTGTTGGCCAACGCCTTTTTCGGCGAGATGCCGGCGCCGGATTTCGCAGCCGCCTTCTTCGCCGGTTTTTTCGCCGCGGCCTTCGTGGTCGCGCCCTTCTTCGTCGCGGCCTTCTTCACCGTGGCCTCGTCCGCAGCGGTTTTTCTCGACGTCGCAGACCCGCTGCGCGCGGACACCTTGCCTGCCGGCTTCTTCGCGGCGACGGCCTTCTTCGCGGCCTTGCGGACCGCGACCCGGGTGGCGCCGCGGCTCGCGGCGGCCTTCTTGCCCGGGGTCTTCTTCGCCGCCGGGCTCCCCGCGGCCGCCCGTCCGCTCCCGGCCTTCTTCGAAGCTGTCTTTTTCGAAGCGGTCTTATTCGACGCAGCCTTCGTCACCGACGCCTTTCCGGTGGAGGTCTTCTTCAGCGCGTCGCGTTCGCGCGCGCCCAGTGCATTCTGCTGCGCCTCGAACCGCTTGAGGATGTCGGCCAGCAGCTCGGCCTTCTCCCCCGTGCGTGCGCTCGCCTCGCCGGTGCGTCCGGTCTTGCTGCCGGTACGCTTGCGCAGCGCCAGTTTCTGCCGCTTCTCCAGATCCCGCGCACGGTCACGCGCGGTGCGTGCACGCGACACCAGGCGGGCCAGCTGGGCGCTGCCGTGGCCACGCAACGCATTGGCGCGGCTGTCGTCGTAGAGCCCCATTTCGGCGGCGTTGAGCAGGGCATTGGCTTTCGCACGGGTGACTGCCATCGAATGACTCCATCGTTGGGGATGTGGCGCCATCAGTAACACGCATCGGATGCAGATGCAGTGAGCGATGCAGCATGCCTGCACCCGTCGACCGGATCAGAACGACGGCGACATGAGGCGGTCGACGAACGCGCCCAGCACCCGCGGTTCCATCATCACGGTGAAGAGGATGCCGTAGCCCGCGCCCCACAGGTGCGCGCTGTGGTTGATGTTGTCACCGCCGCGGCGGTCCATCCACAGGCTGTAGCCGATGTAGCAGACGCCGAACACGATCGCCGGCATCGGGATGAAGAACACCAGCAGCAACGACCAGGGATCGATCAGGATCGAGGCGAACAGCACTGCCGACACCGCACCCGATGCGCCGAGGCTGCGGTAGTTCGCGTCGTGGCGATGGCGCAGGTAGGTGGGCAGGATCGCGACCAGGATCGCCGACAGGTAGAACAGCACGAAGCCGACCGGGCCGATGTAGGGCCGGAACGCCGCCTCGATGCCGCCGCCGAAGAAGAACAGCGTGATCATGTTGAAGATCAGGTGCTGCCAGTCGGCGTGGATGAAGCCGTGGGTCAGCAGGCGGTCGTACTGGCGGTAGCGGTCCACCGCCGGCGGCCACAGGATCAGCCGCGCCAGCAGCTGCGGCTTCTCGAACGCCTGCCACGACACCACGACGGTGATCGCGATCAGCAGCAGGGTCATCGGTCCGACATTCACGCTTGCATCTCCTTTCGGCCAGCGGCCGTCGCGCCGCGACGGTCAGGCCGCGGCACGGTAATGGTCCTGCATCTTGTACCGCCGCGCATAGATACCGAAAGCAAGCGCGGCGACGAAGGCGAAACCGGCGAAGAAGAACATCAGGAACGCCGCCTCGCTGAGCCCTGTCGACGCGATGTTGCGCGTCACCGCGTCGTTGCGCACGGCCGCGTTCGACAGCAGCACCCAGAGATTGCCGATCGTCGTCGTCAGGTTCCAGAAGCTCATGACCACGCCCTTCATCGTCGCGGGCGCCTGGCTGTAGGCGAACTCGAGCCCGGTCGCCGACACCAGCACCTCGCCGAACGTCAGCAGCGCGTACGGCAGGATCTGCCAGGCGATCGACATCGGATCGCCGCCGTCGATGCCGATCTGGATCAGGCCGACGACGACCCATGCCAGGCCGCTGAAGGCGATGCCGGCGGTCATGCGCCGCAGCGCGGTCGGCTCGTAGCCCATGCGCCGCAGGGCCGGATACAGCACGAGGTTGTTGAATGGAATCAGCAACATCACCATTGCCGGGTTCAGCGCCTGCATCTGCGACGCGCTGAACCACGCCGGCATGGCCATCTGCTGCCCCTGCAGTACCCACGTCGACGCCTTCTGGTCGAACAGCGAATAGAACGGCGTGGTCAACGCGAAGATCACCAGCACGCGCAACACCGAACGCACGCCGGCGACAGCGACGTCGGGGTGTACGCCGCGCGCACGTTCGAGCTGCAGCCAGGTTCCGCCACCGACGCCGGCGAGGATCAGCACCAGGGCGATGCACAGGCAGATCACGATGCCAAGCGTCGGCACCAGCGCCAGCGTGGCGACCGCCAGCACCAGGCCGGCGACCGCAAGCCACAGGCCGGCACGGCCCTGCCCGGGCCGATGCGCGGTCAGCGCAGTGCGGATCACGTTGCTGAAGGAATGCGGATCCTTCGGCGGCAGCGGCACCAGCACGTAACGCTTGCGCCCCAGCCAGAACACGAAGGTCGCGACGAACATCAGGATGCCCGGGATGCCGAAAGCCCACGACGGCCCGAGATTCTTCAGCGCCAGCGGGATCAGCAGCGAGGCGAACAGGGAGCCGAAGTTGATGATCCAGTAGAAGGCGTCGAACACGATCTTCGCCAGATGCTTGTTCGACTGGTCGAACTGGTCGCCCATGAACGACGCCACCAGCGGCTTGATGCCGCCGGCACCGAGCGCGATCAGGCCCAGACCGAGGAAGAACCCGCCGCGGCTGTTCTCGAACAGGGCCAGGCACGCGTGGCCCGCGCAATAGACCAGGCTGAACCAGAGGATGGTGTTGTACTTGCCGAAGAAGCGGTCCGCGAGCCAGCCGCCGAGCAGCGGAAAGAAATACACGCCGATCATGAAGCTGTGCATGATGTCCTTCGCCTCGGCCTCCCTGCCTGGGCCCAGCACCTCCTGCAGGATCGTCGAGGTGATCAGGAACTGCACCAGGATGTTGCGCATCCCGTAGAAGCTGAAGCGCTCGCAGGCTTCGTTGCCGATGATGTAGGGGATCTGGCGGGGCATCTTGCCCGCGGCGGGTGTTGCGGTCGTCATCGGCGGCCTGGCGGGACTGGAAACAGGAAAGCCTAACCGATCCTGCGCGGCACGCCGCCCCTGCCGTGGTCGTCGCGCGCTTGGGTCGCCACGTCCGTGCAGGCATGATGGGCGCCCCCGCCCTGCCCCGGACCTGTCGTGCCTGCACTGTCCCGCCTCGCGCCACTGCTGCTCGCCTGCGGCCTTGCCGCTGTCCTGCCCGCCCACGCCGCCGACGACGATCCGCGCGTCACCCATGCCGAGCGCAGCGGCTTCGCCGAGACCGGCCGCTACGACGAGGTCACCACCCTGTGCGAGGTGTTCGCGCGGCGCCATCCCGACGCGGTGCGCTGCACGCGTTTCGGCACCTCGCCCGAAGGCCGGCCGATGCACGCGCTGGTGGTCACCCGCAGTGGGGCATGGGACCCCGCCGAGGCCCGCCGCCGCGGCCTGCCGGTGGTGCTGATGCAGGGCGGCATCCATGCCGGCGAGATCGACGGCAAGGACGCGGGATTCCTGGCGCTGCGCCAGGTGCTCGACGGCGAGGCCGCGCCCGGCGCGCTCGACGCGCTGGTCTGGGTGTTCGTGCCGGTGTTCAGCGTCGACGGCCACGAGCGCTTCGCCGCATGGAACCGGCCCAACCAGCGCGGCCCGCGCGAGATGGGCTGGCGCACCACCGCGCAGAACTACAACCTCAACCGCGACTACGCCAAGGCCGACGCGCCGGAGATGCAGGCGATGCTGGCGCTGGTCGAGGCCTGGGACCCGATCGCCTATGTCGATCTGCACGCGACCAACGGCGCGCAGTTCGAGCACGACGTCGCGGTACAGGTCGAGCCGCTGCACTCGGGCGACGCGGCGCTGCGCGAGGCCGGCCGCGCGTTCCGCGACGCGGTCATCGACGACCTTGCCGCGCAGGGATCGCTGCCGCTGCCGTTCTACCCCTCGTTCGTCGAGTACGACGACCCGGCTTCGGGCTTCGAGGACGGCGTGTCGCCGCCGCGGTTCTCGACCGGCTACTTCCCGCTGCGCAACCGGCTGGCGATGCTGGTCGAAACGCATTCGTGGAAGGAATACCCGGTTCGCGTGCGGATCACCCGCAACACCATCGTCTCGGTGCTGGAACAGGTCGCGGCGCACGGCCAAGCGTGGACGCGTGCCGCCTCGGAAGCCGATGCGCGGGCCGCCACGCTGGGCGGCAGTACCCTGCCGCTGGACTGGAAGGCCACCGACCGTGCGCGCCAGATCGATTTCCGCGGCTATGCCTATACGCGCACGCCGTCGGAGGTCTCCGGCACGCTGATGACCCGCTACGACGAGACCACGCCGCAGCTGTGGCGGGTGCCGCTGCGCGACGAGATCGTGCCCGCGGCCACGGTCGAACTGCCGCGCGGCGGCTACATCGTGCCGGCGGCGCACGCGGCATGGGTCGGCGAGAAGCTGGCGCAGCACGGCATCGCCTTCCTGCGGCTCGAGACCGCGCATCCGGCGCTGCCGGTCTCCGCGTTCCGTGCCGGCGCGACGACGTTCGGCGCTGCCCCGGTCGAAGGCCACCAGCGGCTGACGCTCGAAGGTGCGTGGCGGCCGGAACCGCAGGACATCGGCGCCGGCGCGCTGTACGTGCCGATCGCGCAACCGAAGGCGCGGCTGGTCGCCGCCCTGCTGGAACCGCAGGCGCCGGACTCGCTGGCGGCCTGGGGGCGCTTCAACAACCACTTCGAGCACAAGGAATACATGGAGGACTACGTCGCCGAGGCCGTCGCCCGCGAGATGCTCGCCGACGACCCGGCGCTGCGTGCCGAGTTCGAGGCCCGGCTGCGCGACGACCCCGCATTCGCCGCCAGCCCGCGCGATCGGCTCGGCTTCTTCTATCGCCGCCACAGCGCCTGGGACGCGCGCTACAACCTCTATCCGGTGCTGCGGGTCGAGGTCGCGCCGCAATGAACCGCAGGCCGCGCACCTGGCTGCCCGCCTTCCTGCTGCCGGTCGCCGTGCTGCTGTCTGCCGCGTTGCTCGGCGCCTGCGCAAGTGGCGGGCGCGCGCCCGAACCGGCCGCGCCGCTGCGCATCGTCACCTTCAACCTGTTCCACGACCGCTCGGAGTGGCCGAAGCGGCTGCCGCTGATCGTCGAAGGGCTGCGCGCGCTCGACGCGGACGTCATCGCGCTGCAGGAGGTGCTGCAGACCCCGGAGCTGCCCAATCAGGCCGAGACCCTGGCCGCGGCGCTCGGCTACCGGGTGCAGTTCGTCTCCACCGATCCCGAAGGCCAGCCGCGCCGCTACGGCAACGCGCTGCTGACCCGCGATCCGGTGCAGGCGGCGCAGTGGTCGCCACTGGCGCCGCTCGACGATTCGCGCAGCATCGGTCACGCGCGCGTGGCGGTCCACGGCCGGCCGGTGAACGTCTACTTCACCCATCTGCACTGGACCCGCGACGGCGGCGCGATCCGCGCACGCCAGTTGCAGGACGCGCTCGACTACATCGACCGCACCGCCGGCACTGCGCCCAGCGTGCTGCTGGGCGATTTCAACGCGCCGGCCACCGCACCGGAGCTGGCGCTGCTGGCGCCGCGTTTCGTCGACAGCTACGGCCTGCTGCACGCGGCTGCCGACGCGGCCGGCGCCACCACGCTGAACCCGCATTTCTTCGACTACCGGGCGCGCATCGACCTGGTGTTCGCCGAGGCCGGGCGCTTCGACGTAGGCGAGGCGCGCATCGTGCTCGACCGGCCCGATGCCGACGGCACCTGGCCGTCGGACCATTTCGGCACGTTCGTCGAGCTGCGCCCGCGCGACTGATTCGGCGTTGACGCCGGCTTTCCCCGCATGCGGCATCATGCAGCCATGTCGTCACCCGCGTGGAGATGTCCGATGCGCACCATCCCACTGTCGCTGCTGCTGTCCGCCGCCTGCCTGCTGGCCGCCTGCCAGTCGCCCGCGGGCCAGACCGGCACCGCCGCCACCGCTTCCGGAGAGACCGGCATGAATGCAACGGACCCGGCGACCACCGGCACCGTGGAGATCCACGGCCGCGCGTTCTATCTGGAAAAGATCCTGGTGCCGGAGGGCTCGACGCTGCGGGTGCAGCTGCTCGACAACCAGCTGGCCGACACCCCGGCAGCGGTGATCGCCGAACGCGAGGTCAGCGTCGGCAGCGGCCCCTACGACTTCACCCTGCCGGTGGACGCCGCGAAGCTGCGCGCGGGCGGCAGCTACGGCCTGCATGCCGGGCTGACGATGCCCGACGGCAGCCTGCGCTTCGTCACCGATACCCGCGTGCCGGTGCAACCGGGTGCGGCGGAGACCGTCGAATTCCGGCTGGTGCATATCCAGCCCTGATGCCGCGCGCTGCGCGTAGCGGCGCCATGCCCGGCGGCGCCGGGCGCCGTTCTACTCGAAGGCGCCGACCGAATCGTGCGACAGGTTGTCGAAACGGGTGTACTCGCCGAAGAACTTGAGCTTCAGCGAGCCGGTCGGGCCGCTTCGCTGCTTGCCGATGATGATCTCGGCCAGGCCCTTGTCGGGCGAGTTCTCCTTGTTGTAGTAGTCGTCGCGGTAGATGAAGATGATCACGTCCGCGTCCTGCTCGATCGCGCCCGACTCGCGCAGGTCGGCCATCACCGGGCGCTTGTCGGCGCGGGTTTCCAGCGAGCGGTTGAGCTGCGACAGCGCGATTACCGGCACGTTGAGCTCCTTGGCCAGGCCCTTGAGCGAGCGCGAGATCTCCGAGATCTCGGTCGCGCGGTTCTCGCTGTTGCCCGGCACCGCCATCAGCTGCAGGTAGTCGATGACGATCAGGCCGAGGTCGTGCTCGCGCTTCAGGCGCCGGCACTTGGCGCGCAGCACGTCCGGCGACAGGCCCGGCGTGTCGTCGATGAAGATCTTGGTTTCCTTGAGCATGCGGATCGCGCCGCTGACCCGGCTCCAGTCCTCGTCCTCGAGCTGGCCGGTCCGCAGGCGCGTGGCGTTGATCCGGCCGTTCGAGGAGATCAGGCGCAACGCCAGCTGGCTGGCCGACATTTCCATCGAGAACACGCCGACCGCCTTCTTGGTCTTGATCGCGGCGTACTCCGCGATGTTCAGCGCGAACGTGGTCTTGCCCATCGCCGGGCGCGCGGCCAGGATCAGCAGGTCGGTCGGCTGCAGGCCGGCGGTCATCTCGTCGAATTCGGTATAGCCGGTCGGCAGGCCGGTGACGCCGCCGCCGTTGTTGTAGCGGGTCTGCAGCACGTCGAAGGCGTCGGCCATCGCCTTGTTGATCGCGGTGAAGTCGGTGCGCCCCTGCGCGCCGGCCTCGGCGATCTTGAACACCTGCTGCTCGGCCTTGGCCAGGATCTCGCTGCTGTCGCGGCCGTCGGGCTGGAAGCCGTCGTTGACGATCTCGGTGCCGACGTCGATCAACTGGCGCAGGATCGCCTTGTCGCGGACGATCTCGGCATAGGCGCGGATATTGGCCGCCGATGGCGTCGTGCTCGCCAGCTCGCCGAGGTAGGCGCCGCCGGCGACCAGCTCGGACAGGCCGTTGGAGTCGAACCACTCGCCCAGCGTCACCGCGTCGAACGGCCGGCTCTTCTCGGCCAGCTCCTGGATCGCGGCGTAGATCTTCTGGTGGTCGCGCCGGTAGAAGTCCTCCGACACCAGCAGGTCGGCGATGCGGTCGTAGGCGTCGGGCACCAGCATCAGCCCGCCGAGCACGGCCTGCTCGGCCTCGATCGACTGCGGCGGCACCCGCAGCTGTTCGACGCGGGCATCGGCGCGGTGTTCGGGGCGGTACTCGGGACGTGCGGACATGGGCGGAACGGTTCCTTGCGTGGCGCGACGGGCCTGCGGACAGGCCCGGATGACCGGTGCGACCGCAACGGCCAGACCGGAGCGGGCCGGCGCGGCGCCGTGGCGAAGCCGGCGTCGGGCGATGCTAGTCCCCGGGCCTGTGGACACGCGACCCGACAACCTGTGGATAACCCGACCGCTGCGGTGGGTATCTCCTGATCGCACAGCCGCGTCTCGCCGGCTGCGACCGGACACCGGGCCGCAAACGACGACGGGCGCCCTGCGGCGCCCGTCGCGGAACCGCCGGATCGCAGGGATCAGGCGGCTTCGGCCTCGATGATCACCTTGACGGTGGTCTCGGCATCGGCATGCAGGTGCACGACGACGTCGTATTCGCCGGTGTTGCGGAACGCGCCTTCACCCAGCACGACTTCCGACTTGCCGACCTCGACGATCGCCTTGCTCAGCGCCTGCGCGATCTCGCGCGGGCCGACCGAGCCGTACAGCTTGCCCTCGGTGGAGGCGTTGGCGTAGATCGTCACGCTGGCGCCCTCGAGCTTGGCCAGACGCTGGGTGGCCTCGTCGAGCTGGGCCTGGGCCTTGGCTTCGTACTCGGCGCGGCGCGCCTCGAACTCGGCGAGGTTGGCGTCGGTGGCCGGCACGGCCTTGCCCTGCGGGACCAGGAAGTTGCGGCCGTAGCCCGGCTTGACGTTGACCTTGTCGCCGAGGTTGCCGAGGTTGGTGACCTTCTGCAGCAGAATCAGTTGCATGGTGTTGCTCCGTATTCGTTAGCGGCGCCGGCGGCGCCGCAACGGTTGCTGTCCGAACCGGACGAGGGAATCACACGTTGTGATTGTCGGTGTACGGGATCAGCGCGAGGAAACGCGCGCGCTTGACCGCCGTGGCCAGCTGGCGCTGGTACTTGGACTTGGTGCCGGTGATGCGGCTGGGAACGATCTTGCCGTTCTCGGTGAGGTTCTGGCGCAGGGTGTTGAGATCCTTGTAGTCGATCTCCTTGACACCCTCGGCGGTGAACTTGCAGAACTTGCGGCGGCGGAAGAACTTGGACATGTGCGGGCTCCTCAGGCGGCTTCGGCGTTGTTGTCGGACTTCTCGTCGGCGTTGCCGTCGGCGTCGTTGCCGCCGCTGCCTTCACCGTCCTCGTCGCGACGGCGACGCTCGCCTCGCTCGGGCTTGTCGCCCTTGTCGTCCTTGTTCTTCATGATCAGCGACTGCTCAGTGTCGGCCTCGTCGCGGCGGATCACCAGGTGGCGCAGGACCGCGTCGTTGAAGCGGAACGCTTCCACCAGGTCGTCGAGACCCTGCTGGCCGACTTCGATGTTGAACAGGACGTAGTGGGCCTTGACCAGGTTGTTGATCGGGTAGGCCAGCTGACGACGGCCCCAATCCTCGAGGCGGTGGATCTTGCCGCCGGCGCCTTCGATCAGCGACTTGTAGCGCTCGATCATCGCAGGCACCTGCTCGCTCTGGTCCGGATGGACCAGGAACACGACTTCGTAATGACGCATGTTGGTTTCCTTTCGGATATCGACCGCGCCGCGAGGCGGCGTCGGCCCGGATAGCCCCCCGGCACGGATTCGGCGCGGTGGAGCAAGGGCCTCCTGCGCACGAGGCGCAAGAGAGCCGGGTATTCTCCCAGACCGCACCTGCCTGCGCAAGCGGACGCGGCGTTCCGCGACACGCGCCGGTTCCGGACGGCCGCCGGGTGCGACATTCGGTCGCAGTCTCAGACTGCCGCGCGACATGATTGAATGTGCGCGGCGCCCGCCCGGCGCCTCTCCCTCTATATCGATGCGACACATCGATGCGCGTCGACGCGCCGCAACGCCACCTGCCCGGCGTCGAGGCGCTGATGCCCCACCCCAACGACTACCCGCCGCGACCGGCGGTCAGGACACCACCGGACCGTGCAGCCACGCCTTCCCTCGATGCCGCGACACGCCACCCGCTGCCGGGTGGCGATGCGCTCATTTGACGGTTTCCAGCGTGCGGCTGAACGCGAGCGCGGCCAGGGTGACGACGGCGCCCGACAGCAGGTAGTAGCCGACGTAGGCCAGGCCGAAGCTGCTGCACAGCCACAGCGCCACCAGCGGCGCGAAACCCGCGCCCAGCAGCCAGGCGATGTCCGAGGTCACCGCCGCGCCGGTGTAGCGGTAGATGCTCTCGAAGCGCGAGGCGATCGCGTTGCTCGCCTGCCCCAGCGACAGCCCCAGCAGCGCGAAGCCGATGACCACGTACGCGGTGCGTCCGCCGGTGGTGTCGCTGCCCAGCAGCGGCGCGGCGAAGAAGCTGAAGACCGCGATCAGCACCGCCGCGATGGCCAGCTGGCCGCGGCGGCCGATGCGGTCGGCCAGCAGGCCCGACAGCATGATGCCCAGGCCGCCGACGATCGCGCCGAGGAACAGGCTGCCCAGGTACTCCGACGGGCTGTGGTCGGTGAACAGCGTGGCCCAGCTCAGCGGGAAGATCGTGACCAGGTGGAACATCGCGTAGCTGGCCAGCGGGATCAGCGCGCCGACGAACACCTGCCGCGGATGGGTGCGGATGGTCTCGGTGATCCGGCGCGGCTGCAGCTCGCGGTCGTTGAACAGGTACTTGAACTCCGGCGTGATCACCAGGCGCAGCCGTGCGAACAGGGCGACGACGTTGAGCGCCAGCGCGACGAAGAAGGGGAAACGCCAGCCCCAGGCCAGGAAGTCCTCCGGGCTCAGCCAGCGGGTGAACACCAGGAACATGCCGCTGGCGAGCATGAAGCCCAGCGCGGCGCCGAGCTGCGGGACCATCGCGTACCAGCCGCGGCGGTTCGACGGCGCGCTGAGCGACAGCAGCGACGGCAGCCCGTCCCAGGCGCCGCCCAGCCCCAGGCCCTGGCCGAAGCGGAACACCGCCAGCAGCACCGGCGCCAGCATGCCCACCTGGGCGTAGCTGGGCAGGAAGGCGATGGCCATCGTCGAGCCGCACAGCAGGAACAGCGCGCCGATCAGCTTGGCCGCGCGGCTGAAGTTGCGGTCGACGGCCATGAAGATGATCGAGCCGATCGGGCGCGCGATGAAGGCCAGCGAGAAGATCGCGAAGGACTTGAGCGTCGCCTCCACCGGATCGCTGTCGGGGAAGAACAGGTACGGGAACACCAGTACCGACGCAATGCCGTAGACGAAGAAGTCGAAGAACTCGGACGTACGCCCCATCACCACCGGGAACGCGATCTTGCCGGGCGAGACCTCGATGTCGTCGTTTTCCGGCGCTTCGTCCAGGCCGGTCGTGGCTTGCTGTGCGATTCCACTCATCTGCGCGCGCTCTCCGGGGTCGTTTGGATGGATAATGTGCACCGCATTGTGAACCCGAAACGGGTCCGGCAGGCAAGGTGCGCAGCAGCAAGGCCCGAAAGCCTGCGACAGCCCCACGCTAGCGCTCCGCGCGTGTCTTTTCCGTCAAGCCCTTTCCCTCCGTTGTGCATCTCTCCATGAAATCCATCCTCCGTGCCTTCGCGCTGCTCTCGGTCGCCCTGATCCTGTCGGGCTGCGACTGGGTCGTCATGCGGCCTTCCGGCGACATCGCCGTCCAGCAGCGCGACCTGATCGTGGTCTCGACCGTGCTGATGCTGCTGATCATCGTGCCGGTGGTCTTCCTGACGTTCTTCTTCGCCTGGAAGTACCGCGCCTCCAACCGCGAGGCCGAGTACCTGCCCGACTGGCACCACTCCACCCGCCTGGAGCTGGTCATCTGGCTGGCGCCGCTGGCGATCATCATCGTGCTGGGCACGATCACCTGGATCACCACCCACAAGCTCGACCCCTACCGCCCGCTCGACCGGATCGACGCCACGCGCCCGGTGCCGGACGACGTCGAGCCGCTGGTCGTGGAAGTTGTCGCGCTGGACTGGAAGTGGATGTTCCTCTACCCCGAGCAGGGCATCGCCACGATCAACGAGCTGGCCGCGCCGGTCGACACGCCGATCCAGTTCAAGATCACCTCGGCGTCGATGATGAACTCGTTCTTCATCCCCGCGCTGGCCGGCCAGATCTACGCCATGGCCGGCATGGAGACCAAGCTGCACGCGGTCATCAACAAGGAAGGCGTGTACAAGGGCTTCTCGGCCAACTACAGCGGCGACGGCTTTTCGCACATGCGCTTCGACTTCCACGGCATGAGCCGGCAGGATTTCGACGCCTGGGTCGCCACGGTCCGCGAGGGCGAACCGCTCGACCGCGCCGGCTACCTGGAGATCGAGAAGCCGTCCGAACGCGAGCCGGTGCGCCATTTCGGCAGCGTCGACGCCGACCTCTACGACGCGATCCTCAACATGTGCGTCGCGCCGGACGCGATGTGCATCCACGAGATGATGCACATCGACATGAGCGGCGGCGGCGGCGTCGACAGCCGCGGCAACCTCGACCGCCTGCGCTACGACAACCGCCATGCCGACGAGCCGATCGAGGCGCCGGGCGCGACCTTCCCCGACAGCGGCCGCGAGGCCCGGGGCGACGACGAGCCGCAGGGCCACCAGCCGCGCGCCGCCGACCCCGGCGACGCCGCGCCGCAGCCGACGCCCGACAGCGATCTCGACAGCGAGGGCGCGACCCCGCGCACCCCGGACCAGGCACCGACCTCGCAGGGCGCACCTGCGGAGCCGGACGGGGACAGCGGCCCCTAAGGCCACTGATCCTCCACCCCGTCGCAACGAAAACCAGTACCAGGCAGGAACCCCATGTCCGTATCCCAGGACCAGCTCAATTCACCAGTCTTCGGGCGCCTGTCGCTCGACGGCCTGGCCTTCCTTCACGACCCCATCGTGGGCGCCACCTTCGCCGGCGTCGTCCTCGGCGGCATCGCGGTGCTCGTGCTGCTGTTCAAGTACCGCCTGTGGGGCTACCTGTGGAAGGAGTGGTTCACCAGCATCGACCACAAGAAGATCGGCATCATGTACTGCGTGCTGGCGCTGGTGATGCTGCTGCGCGGCTTCGCCGACGCGGTGATGATGCGCCTGCACCAGGCCATGGCCTCGGGTGGCGGCGAGGGCTACCTCAACGCCCACCACTACGACCAGATCTTCACCGCGCACGGCGTGATCATGATCTTCTTCGTGGCCATGCCGCTGGTCACCGGCCTGATGAACTACGTGGTGCCGCTGCAGATCGGCGCGCGCGACGTGGCGTTCCCGTTCCTCAACAACTTCAGCTTCTGGATGACCGCCGCGGGCGCGGTGCTGATCATGATCTCGCTGTTCGTCGGCGAGTTCGCGCGCACCGGCTGGCTGGCCTATCCACCGCTGTCGGGCGCCGACTACAGTCCGGGCGTCGGCGTGGACTACTACCTGTGGGGTCTGCAGGTCGCGGGCGTGGGCACGACGCTGTCGGGCATCAACCTGATCGTGACCATCGTGAAGATGCGCGCGCCGGGCATGGGCCTGATGCGCATGCCGATCTTCACCTGGACCTCGCTGTGCACCAACATCCTGATCGTGGCGACGTTCCCGATCCTGACCGCGACGCTGGCACTGCTGACGATGGACCGCTACGTCGGCACCAACTTCTTCACGAACGACCTCGGCGGCAACCCGATGATGTACGTGAACCTGATCTGGATCTGGGGCCACCCGGAGGTCTACATCCTGGTGCTGCCCGCCTTCGGCATCTTCTCCGAGGTCGTGGCGACCTACTGCGGCAAGCGCCTGTTCGGCTACACATCGATGGTCTATGCCACCGCGGTGATCACCATCCTGTCCTACATCGTGTGGCTGCACCACTTCTTCACGATGGGCTCGGGCGCCAGCGTCAACGCGTTCTTCGGCATCACAACGATGATCATCTCGATCCCGACGGGCGCGAAGATCTTCAACTGGCTGTTCACCATGTACAAGGGACGCATCCGCTTCGACGTCCCGATGCTGTGGACGATCGGTTTCATGTTCACCTTCGTCATCGGCGGCATGACCGGCGTGCTGCTGGCGGTGCCGCCGGCCGACTTCGTGCTGCACAACAGCCTGTTCCTGGTCGCGCACTTCCACAACACCATCATCGGCGGCGTGGTGTTCGGCCTGTTCGCCGGCATGGTGTACTGGTTCCCGAAGGCGTTCGGCTTCAAGCTCAACGAGTTCTGGGGCAAGGTCTCGTTCTGGTGCTGGCTGTCGGGCTTCTGGCTGGCGTTCACCCCGCTCTACATCATGGGCCTGATGGGCGTGACCCGCCGCCTGAGCCAGTTCGAGGACACCTCGCTGCACTGGTTCTTCGTGGTCGCCGCGATCGGCGCGGCGCTGGTCGCCTGCGGCATCGCCTCGTTCATCTGGTCGATCATCGTCAGCATCCGCGACCGCAAGGCGCTGCGCGACACCACCGGCGACCCGTGGAACGGCCACACGCTGGAATGGGCCACTTCCTCGCCGCCGCCGGCCTACAACTTCGCCTTCACCCCGGTGGTGCACGAGGTCGACGCCTGGACCGACATGAAGCGCCACGGCTACAAGCGGCCGCTGTCGGGCTTCGTGCCGATCCACATGCCCAAGAACACCGGCGCGGGCGTGGTCCTGGCGGCGATCAGCGTCGTCCTGGGCTTCGCCCTGATCTGGCACATCTGGTGGCTGGCGGCGGTGTCGTTCGTCGGCCTGATCGCCGCCACGATCATCCACACCTTCAACTACGACCGCGACTTCCACATCCCGGCCGAGGAAGTGAAGGAAACCGAGGAACAACGCACGCGTGAACTCGCGCAGCAGGCGCTCTGACATGGCACATACGATCCCCAACTCCACCTTCGACACCAGCGAACGCGTCTACCACGTCGTCGAGGATCCGCACGCGCACGACGACGGGCACGAGCATCATCCGGAAACCGGCACCAACCTCGGGTTCTGGATGTACCTGATGAGCGACTGCCTGATCTTCGCGGTGCTGTTCGCCGTCTACGCCGTGGTCGGCCGCAACTACGCGGCCGGTCCCTCGCCGGCCGACCTGTTCGACCTGAAGCTGATCCTGGTCGCGACGTTCATGCTGCTGTTCTCGTCGATCACCTACGGCTTCGCGATGCTGAACTCCTACAGGAACAAGGTCGGCGGCACGATCGCCTGGCTGCTGGTCACCGGCGTGTTCGGCCTGGCGTTCCTGGGCATCGAGATCTACGAGTTCCAGCACCTGGCCCACCTGGGTGCCACGCCGCAGCGCAGCGCGTTCCTGTCGGCATTCTTCACCCTGGTCGGCACCCACGGCCTGCACGTCACCTTCGGCCTGGTCTGGCTGGTGACGCTGGTGTTCCAGCTGAAGAAGCACGGCCTCAACGCCGCCAACAACCGTCGCCTGATGTGCCTGTCGATGTTCTGGCACTTCCTCGACGTGATCTGGATCGGCGTGTTCTCGTATGTCTATCTGATGGGAGTGGTGGGATGAGCACCGACGTCAACAACCACGCGCACGACCCGGCGCACGTGCACGACCAGGCCGGCCACGGCAGCATGCGCGACTACGTGATCGGCTTCGTGCTGTCGGTGATCCTGACCGTGATCCCCTTCTGGCTGGTCATGGGCGACGTGCTCGAGAGCCGCGTCTGGACCGTCGCCCTGATCATGCTCTTCGGTGCCGTGCAGATCATCGTGCACATGGTCTACTTCCTGCACATGAACCGGAAGTCCGAAGGCGGCTGGGTGCTGATGTCGCTGGTGTTCACCGTGATCGTCATCGTCATCGCGCTGGTCGGCTCGCTGTGGGTCATGCACCACCTCAACAGCAACATGATGCCGGTCTCGCCCGAGCAGATGCGGATCGCGCCCTGACCGACCCACTCCGCACCATGGCCTCCCCCCCTGCCCCCGCACGCCCGGCCCGACGCTGGGCGTTGCTGGTTTTCCTGTTCGCCGCGACCGCCGGTTTCGTCGCGCTGGGCGTCTGGCAGGTGGAGCGGCTGGGCTGGAAGCGCGACCTGATCGCGCGCGTCGACGCGCGGGTGCACGCCGCGCCGGTCGCGGTGCCGGCGTCCACGCAATGGGCCGGCGTCGATGTCGCCAGCGACGAATATCGCCGCGTGACCCTGCGCGGCCGGCTGCTGCATTCGCAGGAAGTGCCGGTGTACGCCTCGACCGAACGCGGGCCCGGCTACTGGATCATGACGCCGATGGCGACCGCCGACGGCACGGTCTGGGTCAACCGCGGCTACGTCGACAACGCCCACCGCGCGCGTGACAGCCGGGCGCGGGTCAGCGAGGCGGACGAGGTCGAGGTGACCGGGCTGCTGCGGCTGCCGGAACGCGCAGGCCTGTTCCTGCGCGACAACGTGCCGGCCGAGGACCGCTGGTACGTGCGCGCACCGGACGAGATGGCCGCCGCGCGCGAGGTGCCGCAGCCGGTCGCGCCGTTCTTCATCGACGCCCAGCCCGCACCGGGCGACGCCAACTGGCCTGTGCCCGGCCTGACCGTCGTCCAGTTCCGCGACAACCATCTCAGCTACGCGATCACCTGGTTCGGCATGGCGATGCTGACGCTGCTGGGGATCGTGCTGGTGGTGCGCAGCGAGTTCCGGGGGCGCGGGCGCGCCTGAGCGGCCGGAGCCGGTCGTCCGGACCGGTACGACGTCCCGCGCCGCTCCCGGCCTGCCGATGCAGGGTCATCGCGCGGGACGCTGGCGCGCCCAAATCCGGCGATCGGGACGACGCCTGCCTTGCGACCGCGCCGGAGTCGTGGGTCGATCAGGCCCTGCGCGCCAGCCACTTCCGCGCCATGCGCCGCAGCGAGGGATCGTAGTCCGCGCCGCCGGCGATGTCGGCGACCGGGCGCCAGGCCAGTGCGTGGGATTCCTCGCTGACGACGAAGGTCTCGTCGTCGCCGGCATGCACGACATGGCGCACGTCGTAGTGCCAGTGCGCGGGCACGCCCTTGTGCCCGGGAATCCAGTGGCGGTCGAGGTCGAAGATCGCGGGATCGACGCGCACCCCCTGCAACCCGGTTTCCTCCTCCGTCTCGCGCAGCGCGACCCGCGCCAGGTCGCGGTCGCCATCGGCATGGCCGCCAGGCTGCAGCCACAGGCCGAGCTTGCGGTGATGGGTCAGCAGGGTCCGCTGCCCGTCGGCGCTGACCACCAGGGCCGACGCGGTGAAGTGCCCGGCCAGGCGCGCGCGCAGGAACGGGTCCTCGTGGTCCTCCAGCAATGCCGAGAACAGCGCGACCACGTCCGCTTCCTCCGGGAAACGCGCCGCGTAGCCGGAAAACCCCTCCGCCAGCACGGCGGTAAGGGTCCGGGCTTCGCACGCGGGACTATCGGCGGCGGACACGCCGGCAAAACGATCGGACATCGGCTGCTGCACTGCACTGCGGCGGGCCCGGCAGCATCGGCGCTTCGTGCCCGCGGCACAACGTCGAAACCGTTGCTTGTGCCGGAACGCAGCGTTTGGCAAGGTAGGGCGGTTACGCATCGGCCGCCAAGTGCGCAGGCACGGCGCCGGACCATCCGCAGCGGCATCGCCAGCAACCGGGGAACCAGATGTTCAAGAACCTGATGATCACCAAGCCGATCGGCGCGCAACCGCACGTGGATGCGGGCGAACCCGTCGAGGGCAGCCTGTCCGGCGAAGTCAGCTTCAAGCGCACGCTGACCGCCAAGCACCTGGTGATGCTGGGGCTGGGGGCGGTGATCGGCGCGGGCATCTTCGTCATCACCGGCACGGCCGCGGCCAACCACGCCGGCCCGGCGATCATGCTGAGCTTCGTCATCGCCGGTTTCGCCTGTGCGATGGCCGGCCTGTGCTATGCCGAGTTCGCGGCGATGATCCCCGCCTCGGGCAGCGCCTACAGCTACACCTACGCGACCCTGGGCGAGGCGCTGGCCTGGTTCGTGGGCTGGAGCCTGGTACTCGAATACCTGTTCGCCGCCTCCACCGTCGCCGTGGGCTGGTCCGGCTACACGGTCAGCTTCCTGGAGAGTTTCGGCGTGCACCTGCCCGCGGCGCTGACCCAGGCGCCGATCAACTTCTGTACCCACGAGGCCGCGCAGGCGGGCGTCTGCGAGTTCGGCCGGTTCGTCACCACCGGCGCGCTGTTCAACCTGCCGGCGGTACTGATCATCGGCGCCGTCGGCGTCCTGTGCTACGTGGGCATCACCCAGTCGGCGACCGCCAACGCGATCATCGTCTCGATCAAGGTGCTGGTGATCCTGCTGCTGCTCGCCTTCGGCGCGCAGTACGTCAACGTCGACAACTGGCTGCCGTTCATCCCCGAGAACCAGGGCGGCGACCGCTTCGGCTGGGAGGGCGTGTTCCGCGGCGCGTCGATCGTGTTCTTCGCCTACATCGGCTTCGACGCGGTCTCCACCGCGGCGCAGGAGGTCAAGAATCCGCAGCGCGACATGCCGATCGGCATCCTCGGCTCGCTGGCGCTGTGCACGCTGATCTACATCGCCGTCTCGGCGGTGCTGACCGGCATGGTGCCCTACACCGTGCTCGGCACCGCCAAGCCTGTCGCCACCGCGCTGGAGGCGTATCCGAGCCTGCTGTGGCTCAAGACCCTGGTCGAGATCGGCGCCATCGCCGGCCTGACCACGGTCATCCTGGTCATGCTGATGGGCCAGCCGCGCATCTTCTACTCGATGTCGCAGGACGGCCTGCTGCCGCGCTTCTTCGGCACGGTGCACAAGCGCTTCCGTACCCCGCACAAGGGGACCGTGCTGGTCGCCCTGATCGCCGCGGTGATGGCGGCCTTCCTGCCGATCCAGCTGCTCGGCGACGTGGTGTCGATGGGCACGCTGGTCGCCTTCGCCACGGTGTGCCTGGGCGTGATGGTGCTGCGCCGGACCCAGCCGGGCCTGCATCGCCCGTTCCGGGTGCCTGCGGTCTACGTCGTCGGCACGCTGGGCGTACTGGCCTGCCTGGGCCTGGTGGCCATCATGCCGGTGCTGAACTGGATCGTGCTGCTGTGCTGGACGCTCATCGGCTTCACCATCTATTTCCTGTACGGCTACCGGCACAGCAAGCTGCGCCAGCAGCGCTGACCCGCCCGTCCGCACGGCCCGCCCTTCCGCGGGCCGTGTGCATTGCGTCCCGGCCTTCCGGCCCACTCCGATGACCACCACCGCATGACCGCCACCGCCAAGAAGATCGGTCCCGTGCTGGCGACCTTCGTCGTCGCCAACAACATGATCGGCTCGGGATTCTTCCTGCTGCCGGCCTCGCTGGCCAAGGTCGGCGGCGTCACCGCCTTCGCCTGGCTGCTGGGCACGATCCTGGCGGTCGCGCTGGGCGGCGCATTCGCCCGGCTCGCCCGCCAATACCCGGACCTGACCTCGCCCGACGACTACATCCGCCCCGCCCTCGGCCGCGACATGGGATTCCTGGCGACGACGATGTACTGGCTGTCGTCGTGGATCGGCAACAACGCGATCGCCGTCGCCGCGTTCGGCTACCTGGTGATCCTGCTGCCGGTCGACGACAGCGGCGGCGTGCGGCTGGCCGGGCAGATCGTGCTGCTGTGGCTGATGTTCGCGCTGAACCTGCTGGGCCCGCGTTCGATCGCACGCTTCCAGTCGATGTGCGTGGTGTTCGGGCTGATGCCGGTGGCCGCGGTGCTGATCGCCGGCTGGGGCAGCTTCGACCCGGACGTCTATCGCGCCAGCTGGAACGTCACCGACCGGTCCGACGTCGCCGTGGTGTTCACTTCGCTGGCGCCGGTGTTCTGGGCCTTCGTCGGCCTGGAAACCGGCGCGATGGTCGCCGGCGTGGTCCGCAACCCGGACCGCAACGTGCCGATCGCGACCCTCGGCGGCATCCTGATCGCCGGCATCATCTACCTGGTGTCGTCGGTGCTGATGATGGGTATCGTGCCGGCCGCGCAGATGGCCGCCTCGAGCGCGCCGTTCGCGCTGGTCGCGGGGCAGATGTTCGGCGCCTGGGCGATCCCGGCGATCGCCGCGGCCGCCGCGCTGAAAGCCACCGGCACGCTCGGCGGCTGGATGCTGGTGACCGGCGAGTCCGGTGCGCGCGCTGCGCAGCGCGGTTTCCTGCCACCGATCTTCGGACGCCTGCGCGCCAACGGCTCGGCCGGCTGGGGGCTGTTCATCGTCGTGCTGTCGATGACGGCGATCGCGGTCCTGACCCAGGCGCCGACCGTCGGCGAGCAGTTCGGCACCATCATCGAGATGGCGGTGACGCTGGTGGTCATGGCCTATGCGGCGGCCGGCCTGAGCCTGCTGCTGGGCACCGCGACGCGACGCCCCACCGGCAGCGACCGCGCGCTGGGCATGGGCGCACTGGTCGCCTGCGGCCTGCTGGCGTGGTCGACCGACAGCGACATCCTGATCGGCGCGATCATCGTCGCGTTGCTGGCCTGGGCCGCCTATCGCGGCTTTTCGCGCCGCGGCAAAGCGGCATGACGCGCGACGACGGCTACTGGTTCCCCGCCAAGTCCTTCGGCTGGGGCTGGGGACCGCCGCGGCGCTGGCAGGGCTGGCTGACCCTGGCCGTCTACGTGCTCGCGCTGGTGGCGCTGTCCATCGCCGTGCCGCCCACCGCCAGGCCCGCACTGTTCACCGGCGGCGTGCTGCTCGCCACGGCGCTGCTGGTACTGGTCTGCCTGCTGAAGGGCGAACCGCCGCACTGGCGCTGGCGGCGCTGATCACCGGGCGATGTCCACGACGCCCGGCAGCGGCGCGCGCTAAACTCGCCACATGAGTGCCTCCACGCCCCCGCCCTACGACGTCCACCGCCTGCGCGAGCTGGCCGGCGAACTGATCGTCAACATCCGCGAGCTGGCCCAGGCCGGCTGGACGCCCGCGACCAGCAGCAACTTCTCGCGCCGCCTCGACGACCACCACGCCGCGATCACCGTCTCCGGCCGCGACAAGGGCCGGCTGCACGAGGAGGACATCATGGTCGTCGACTTCGACGGCCGCGCCGTCGGCAGCGACCTGCGCCCGTCGGCGGAAACCCTGCTGCACACCCAGCTCTACCGGCGTTTTCCCGACGTCGGCTGCATCCTGCATACCCATTCGCCGAACCAGACCGTCGCCTCGCGCTTCTGGGCCGGGGCGGGCCACGTGCGGCTGGCCGGCTACGAGCTGCTGAAGGCCTTCAGCGGCAACAGCACCCACGAGACCGCGATCGACGTGCCGGTGCTGCCCAACAGCCAGGACATGACGACGCTGGCGGCGCAGGTCGACGTGCTGCTGGAGCAGGGCCCGATGTGGGGCTACCTGATCGACGGTCATGGACTCTACGCCTGGGGCCGCGACATGGCCGAGGCGCGGCGCCACCTCGAGGCCTTCGACTTCCTGCTGCACTGCGAACTGGAACTGCGCAAGCTCGGCGCCACGCTCTGAGAGGCTGAGACTCATTCGCCCGCCGACTGCGACCGCCGCCGAACGCCCGTGGCGGCGGCGCGCTACGGCGTTCGATCGACTCACAACCTCTGAGCGCTTGCCTGCCGTTCCGGCGCCGCCTGCGTCGCACCACTGGAACACCTGCGTTCCGCTGCGATCAACGTTCCGCCCCGACACGCCTGCTAGGCTGGCGTTCCCACGTCCTCACGAGCCTGCTGCCATGAGCCGCCTGCGTATTTTCGACGACACCGCACCCGACACGCCGCTGCTGGACACCCGCGACGGCGACGAGATCGCCCGCGAGCTGGCGAAGATCGGCGCGACCTTCGAACGCTGGCAGGCGAGCCGCCCGATCGAGGCCGGTGCGACCCCGGAGGAAGTGCTGGCCGCCTACAAGCCCGACATCGACCGGATCAGCGCCGAGCGCGGGTTCAATACCGTCGACGTCATCAGCATCGCGCCCGACAACCCCAAGCGCGACGAGCTGCGGAAGAAGTTCCTCGACGAGCACTACCACAAGGAGGACGAGGTCCGCTTCTTCGTCGATGGCGCCGGCCTGTTCACCCTGCATGTCGACAACAAGGTCTACGAGATCGAGTGCGTCAAGGACGACCTGATCGGCGTGCCCGACGGCATCACCCACTGGTTCGACATGGGCAGCGAACCGCGTTTCGTCGCGATCCGCTTCTTCGAACAGCCCGACGGCTGGATCGGCCATTTCACCGGCTCGGACATCGCGCAGAAATTCCCGCGCTACGAGCCCGGCGCCCGCGACTGAGAGACCGGGAGCGGCTGGCGCGCGCCTGCGGCGCCGACAACGTTACGCCCGCCGGCGGGACACGGACCCGACCTTGCCGCGCTCCGGCGCGGCCCGGGTCGAACGCCGCGGCAGATGGCATCATGCCGCGTCCGTTTCCCCGAGGTTTCCGACCCGATGATCCTCACCGATATCGAAGGCACCGTCAGCAGCATCTCGTTCGTCAGGGACGTGCTGTTCCCCTATGCCCGCCGTGCGCTGCCCGGTTTCATCGCCGCGCATGGCGACGAGCCCGAGGTACGCCGCTGGCTCGACGCCGCGGCGATCGAGGCCGGCGGCATCTGCCAGGATGCGGTGATCGTCGAGACCCTGCAGGGCTGGATCGACGCCGACCGCAAGTTCGCGCCGCTCAAGGCGCTGCAAGGCATGATCTGGCAGGCCGGTTACCGCGACGCGGATTTCAAGGCGCCGATCTATCCCGACGCCGCCGACGCGCTGCGTCGCTGGCATGCCGAAGGCCAGCGCCTGGCGGTGTATTCGTCCGGCTCGGTGCCGGCACAGCAACTGTTCTTCGGGCACAGCGATGCCGGCGACCTGACCGGGCTGTTCTCGGCCTGGTTCGATACCGAGGTCGGCGGCAAGCGCGAGGCGCTCAGCTACGGCCGCATCGCCGAAGCGCTGGGACACTCGCCGGCCGAGATCCTGTTCCTGTCCGACGTCGTCGCCGAACTCGATGCCGCGCGCGACGCGGGCATGCGCACGGTGCTGGTCGACCGCCTCGACGACTATCCCGAGCCGCGTACCGGCGCGGCGGCGAACGGACATGTGCGGGTGACCGGCTTCGACCAGATCGCAATCGATCCGATCGCGCCCGCTGGCGGCGCGCCCGGCCTGCACGCGCCGGAGCGCTGACATGTCGGCCGTACGGGGCCGTGCCGTTCCCCCGCGCCGCAGCAGGTTGCGCGCATTGCCGGGGTGGCTGGCGCTGCTGTTCGTCTGCTCCGCGTTCGCTACGCCCGCGGAGCCGGCACCGGCCACCGCAGATGTCGGTGTGGACGTGGACACCGTCGTCGACGCGCTGGCGAGGCGCGACCGGGCACTGATCGACGACACCATCGCCGCGATGCGCCCGGCAACACCGGGCCAACCGGCGCTCTACGTCGTCGGCGTCGCCGGCGACGGCAGCGAGGACGTGTTCCGCAACGAGGTGCACTTCCTTGCGGAGCATGTCGCGCCGCGGCTCGGCGCCGAAGCACGCGCCCTGGCCCTGGTCAATCATCCCGACAGCCTCGACGAGGCGCCGCGGCCGCTGGCGACGACCGCGAACCTGCGCCACGCGCTGTCGGCGATCGCCGCGCGCATGACCCCGGCCGACGACGTGCTGCTGCTCTACCTCACGATGCACGGCACCGACACCCACGAGCTCATCGTGCACTTTCCGCCGCTGGTCGAGGAGGCGATCACCCCGGCCCAGCTGCGCGCCGCGCTCGACGACGCCGGCATCGTCAACCGCGTGCTGGTGATCTCGGCCTGCTATTCGGGCGGCTTCGTCCCCGCGCTGCGCGACCCGGACACGCTGGTCATCACCGCCGCGCGCGCCGATCGTCCCTCGTTCGGCTGCGGCGCCGAATCCACGATCACCTTCTTCGGCCACGCCTGGCTGCTGGACGGGCTCAATGCCGACACGGACTTCATCGCCGCCTTCGGACTGGCGCAACGCACGATCAAACAGCAGGAGCGCAAGCGCCGCTTCCAGCGCTCGATGCCGCGCATCGACATCGGCGAACGCATCGCGCCGCGGCTGGCGCAGCTGCAGGCCGCCATGCCCGAGACGCCGCCGGCGGTGTATCCGTATCCGTTGATGCCTTGAGGCAGGGGCCAGGGGCCAGGGGCCAGGGGCCAGGGGCCAGGGGCCAGGGAAAAGCATCGCTTTTCCGCCGTTCCGAGCAACGCGAGGGACCTGCTTCGCCGACTGGAAGTGCCGTCCAAGCCGTGCCCCCCCGTACTTCCACGCCGAAAACGAGATTGATTCCCGTTCCATCACCGGGGAAACAGGCTGGCTACAATCGCCCCGCGCCGCCAGCCAGCCATCGCAAGCCAGCAAGCGCATCGACCGCCCGCCAGCCGCGCGCCCGCCAGCCGGTCATCTGCGTCGACCCCGGAAAACCCGCCAGCGTGCGGGTTTTTTGTGTTTCATCACCCAAGTCCGGGAAAGACGCGCGCCTTGCGTAGGTCGGCCCCACGCGGCCGACGCGCGTGGTGTCCGGGTTTGCGAGATGCCGGGAGTCCCGGCGTCGGGGGCGTTGCCCCGACCTGCGACAGGTGAATCCCGGAAATCGGAGAAGAGCCTTTTTTGTGGCCTGTCCTCCATGGCGGCCACCCTCCGGGCCATCGCTGACGCGATGTCAAAACCCGTTCCAGACGGTTTTTTGTGGCCGCCACTCCACGAGCCATCGCTGCTGGCGCGATGTGGAAAACCGCGCCAGGCGGTTTTCTTGATTCGCCCTGCATGGGGCACGCAACACATTCCGCTGCAGATGGTTTTTCGGACGCGGGTCGGCTTTCTACCCCGGCGGGACCATCCGCGGCGATCGGACGTGGCGGGTCAAGACCCGCCCTGCCGGGGACGCCGGGCAAGCCCGGCTCTGCAGGCATCAGTCTTCGAACATATCGAGCCGGTAGTCGATCGACGCCTGCTGCGGCGCGCCGGCATCGTCGAAGGCGCGGACCTCGACCCGGTGCATGCCGGGCGCGAGACCGGTCGCCAGCGCACCGCGCCACAGGTGCTGCGAGGGCTCGGCCTCGGGGGAACGGTCGCGGCCGCGCAGCGTCTCGCTGAGGTCGTCGCGCGCGTTCTCCAGCACCAGCCGCGGGTCCGCACGCAGCACGCGCTGCATCGGCTGCCAGTCGCCGTCGTCGATGCGGTACTCCACGCGCGTGCCGGCATGGCCCATGTAGACGTTCGCGTAGACGCCCCACGCCGGATAGGCGCCCTGGCGCAGCACCTTCGGCGCGTGCAGCGCCATGGCCGGCGTCAGCGCGGGGTCGTCGACAGGCACCCGCGCCGGTTGCCAGGCGAGCCGGTAGCGGCCGTCGCCGGCGATGTGCAACCGTGCGAATCCGTTCGGCGTGCCATCGGCCATCGTCGCATCGGGAATGCCGTCGGCATCCGGCGCCCCGCTCCAGAACGCACCGCTCGCCGCGCCGACGTTGTACTCGTGCAGCGGGGTGGCGCCCTGCCAACCGTTGGCGGCGTCGTGGAACACCTGCTGCTGGGTATGGCGATGCCCGGTCAGCAGCAGCACTTGCGGGAAGTCCCGCAGCACCGCGAACAACCGCGCGCGATCGTCGCCGCGCACGGTCGCCGGCCGGCCGGCATCGGCGGTGTCGAACCACGGGATGTGCGCGGCGACGACCAGCAGGCGATCACGTGGCGCCGAGGCGAGGTAGCGCCCGATGAATGCGAACTGGTCCTCGCGCAGGCCGCCGATGTAGGCCGGCCGCTGCCCGGCCCGGTAGATGACGTTGTCGAGCATCAGGAACGTCGCCTGCGGCTCTTCCCAGGCGTAGGTGTCGGGACCGTAGGCAGCGCGCCAGGACGCGGTCGAGCCGTGGTCGTCGCGCGCGTCGAAGTCCAGGTCATGGTTGCCCGGCACATGCAGCCACGGCGTGTGCAGGCGCGCGGTCGCGGCGTTGATCGCCGGATACAGCGACGGATCGTCGTTGGTGACGTCGCCGAGCGTCAGCCCGAGCCGCGCAGGACCGCTGCGCGCCGCGGCCGTGACGATGGCGCGGTCGTAGTAGCCGACTTCGGCCGCGCTGGTGGTCTGGGGATCGCTGAACACCAGCACGTCGAGCCCCGCGCCGGCGTCGTCTGCCGGCAACAGGGCGAAATCGCAATCGACGCCCTGCATGCCCGGCGCGCGCCAGAATGCGGGCAGCGCGCCGTCGCGCGGCAGGGTGTGGCCGGCCGGCTTGACGACGAACACCGGTGCGTCGCCGCCGGACAGCCCCCGGTAGCGCCCCTGGGCATCGGTCTCGACGATCCGCACGCCATCGGAGACGCGGACGCCCGCCAGTCCCGGCTCGCCGGCACCCTGGCGCCCGTCGGCGTCGCGGTCGGCGAAGACGCGGCCCGCGTCGCAGGCCTGTGCCAGCGGCGCGGCGGCGGCGACCGCGGCGGCAAGCACCATGCCCGGCCAACTGCGATGGAATGACGGCATGCCCGAGCTCCGATCCGGTGAACCGCGCGGCCGGCCGGCCGCGCGGGAAACGGCAATTATGCCCGCAGGTGCTTTCGCGCGGCCGCTGGTCTACCCTGCCTGCGTTCGCTGAATCGAAGGATCGGCCGCCATCTGGCGGAAATTGCGGGCAACGGGGCTTGTACGCATGCGGGAGTGGCGGAAATCATCTGGCCTGTGGCGCTGGCTGCTGCTTGCATGCCTGCTGTGCCCGGCGCTGGCTGCGGCGCAGGTCGTCGAACTTGCACCCGGGCTGGACAGCCAGCCGCTATCGCCGCACATCCAGTACTGGCACGACACCGGCGCCGCCGACACGCCCGCCGACGCCTGGCAACGCGTCGACACGCACATGTTCGCGCCCCTGCCCGACGGCAACGCCACGTTCGGCTTCCAGCGCGGCGCGTTCTGGTTCCATGTCCGCGTCGTCAACCACAACCCGGCAGAAACCCGCTGGCTGCTGGTACAGGAGTATCCGCTCAGCGACGTCGTCGACGTCCACGTGCGCTATGCCGACGGCCACGTCGTCCACCTGGCCGGCGGCGACCACCGTCCGTTCTCGGCGCGCAGCGTGCGCTATCGCCATCCCAATTTCCGCATCGAGCTGCCGCTGGGCCAGCCGGTCGACCTGCTGGTCCGGGTCGAGAGCCAGAGCTCGATGCAGGTGCCGCTGCAGCTCTACACGCAGAAGGCCTTCACCGAGGTCTCGCGCGATGCGCAGCTGGCGATCGGCCTGTACTACGGCATCCTGCTGGCGCTGTTCTTCTACAACCTGGTGCTGTGGCTGTCGCTGCGCGACGCCAGCTATTTCTGGTATCTGTGCCACATCAGCGCGTTCGGGCTGGTGCTGTTCACCCTCAACGGGCTGGGCTTCGAGTACCTGTGGCCGGGTTCGTCGTGGCTGGCCGACCATTCGGTGCCGATCTCGATCTGCCTGGCACTGGTGGCGATGCTGCAGTTCTCGCGCACCTTCCTCGAGCTGCCCCGCCGCTGGCCGCGCGGCAACCGGCTGCTGCTCGCGCTGATGGCGTTCTTCATCCTGTTCGCGATCGCGTCGCTGTGGCTGCCACTGCGGGTGTCGACCCCGGTCGCGTCGCGTGCGGTGCTGGCCGGGGTGATCGGCATCGTCATCGCCACCATCGTGGTGCTGCGCGGCGGCTACGCGCCGGCACGACTGCTGTTGCTGGCCTGGTCGATGTTCCTGCTCGGCACCGCGGCCTTCACCCTGCTGGCGTTCGGCGTGCTGCCGAAGAACTTCGCCACCGAATACGGCGTGCAGATCGGCTCGGCGCTGGAGATGCTGCTGCTGTCGATCGCGCTCGGGCACCGCTATGCGGCGCTGCGCAACGAGAACCAGCGCATCGTGCACGACGCCAACGCGCGCCTGGAACGCAAGGTCGCGCAGCGGACCCAGGAAGTGCGCAGCGCGCTGGTACGCCTGGAGGAGGCGCACGCACGACTGCGCGACTCGAGCCGCCGCGACGGCCTGACCGGGCTGTACAACCGCACCTGGTTCCAGGAGGCGTTCGGCAGGATGGCCGGACAGGCGCACGACAGCGGGCGACCGCTGTCGCTGATGATGATCGACCTCGACCATTTCAAGGCGATCAACGACGCCCACGGGCACCTGGCCGGCGACGAGTGCCTGCGCTGGGCCGCGCGCCATATCGGCCGCACGCTGCGCGTGCACGATGCGCTGCTGGCGCGCTTCGGCGGCGAGGAGTTCGTGGTCGCCCTGCCCGGACAGGCGCTCGCGGCCGCGATCGAGACCGCCGAATCGGTACGGATCGCGTTGACCCGGGAACCCTGCCTCTGCGACGGCGTCGAGATCCGGATCACGGCCAGCATCGGCGTCTGCCAGATCGACACCGGGTCGATCGATGCCATCGACGACGCGCTCGTCTGCGCCGACCGCGCGCTCTACGATGCCAAGGCCAACGGGCGCGACCGGGTCTGCGCCACCAATGCCGGCCGCAGCCGTTGATTGCGGAGCCACACGCGTCGGCCGCGCGGGACCGGCCTGCGCAAGATCAGGCGGCCTAACGTTCGCGCTCGCGCAGCTTCGCCTCCAGCGCGTCCAGCCCCAGCCCGCGCGCGCGCAGCAGCACCAGCAGATGGTAGGCCAGGTCGGCGGCCTCGCCCAGCAGCGCGTCGTCGTCCTCGGCGACCGCCGCCAGCGCGGTTTCCACGCCCTCCTCGCCGACCTTCTGCGCGATGCGGCGCACGCCGCTGTCGAACAGCCGGGTCGTGTAGCTGCCCGCCGGAAGCGCGCGCGCACGCGCGGCCACGGTCAGTGCGAGATCGGCCAGCGTGCTGCCCGGCGCGTCCGCGAAACAGCTGCTCCGCTGCAGGTGGCAGGTCGGGCCGTTCGGCCGTGCCAGCACCAGCAGGCTGTCGCTGTCGCAGTCGCCCCGCACCGAGACCAGGTCGAGGAAATGCCCGGACGTTTCGCCCTTGGTCCACAGCCGCTGCCGGCTGCGGCTGAAGAACGTGACCCGGCCGCTGCGCCGGGTCTCGGCCAGTGCCGCGCGGTCCATGTAGCCGAGCATCAGCACCCGCAGCGTGTCGGCGTCCTGCACGATCGCCGGCAGCAGGCCGTCGCCCTTGGCCCAGTCCAGCGTCTGCGTATCGATGGTCGTATCGGTCATGCGGTTCTCTGCAGGGCGCAGCGTGCTGCGCTGCCTTTTCGGAAAGGATCCAGCCAGGCAGGCCCGGAATGACACGGCACCGGCCTACGGTCAGACATCGCGCACCTCGATGCCGCGCGCCTTCAGCTCGCGCTTGAGATCGGGGATCGCGATCGCGCCGCTGTGGAACACGCTGGCCGCCAGCGCGCCGTCGACATCGGCCTCGGCGAATGCCTCGGCGAAGTGCTCGGCCGTGCCGGCGCCGCCGGAGGCGATCAGCGGTACGCCGCAGACCGCGCGCGCGGCCTTGAGCTGGACGATGTCGTAGCCGCGGCGCACGCCGTCGCTGTCCATGCAGTTGAGCACGATCTCGCCGGCGCCGCGGCGCTGCGCCTCGACGATCCAGTCGAGCGTGCGCACCGGCAGTTCGCGGGTGCGGTCCGGATCGCCGGTGTGGCTGCGCACGCGCCATTGCCCGTCGGCCTCGCGGATCGAATCGATGCCGACGACCACGCACTGCACGCCGAAGGCCTCGGCCAGTTCGCCGATCAGCGCCGGCCGCTCCAGCGCCGGGGTGTTGATCGAGATCTTGTCGGCGCCCGCGTGCAGCACCGCGCGCGCGGTGTCGACGTCGCGGATGCCGCCGGCGACGCAGAACGGGATGTCGATCAGCCGCGAGACCCGGGTGACCCAGTCGCGGTCGACCGAGCGGCCCTCGGGGCTGGCGCCGATGTCGTAGAACACCAGCTCGTCGGCGCCTTCGTCGCGGTAGCGCAGCGCCAGGTCGACGATGTCGCCCATGTCGACGTGGTCGCGGAAGCGCACGCCCTTGACCACGCGGCCGTCGCGCACGTCGAGGCAGGGAATGATGCGCCGGCTCAGCATGCGACCGCCTCGGCCACCGACAGGCGGCCTTCGAGCAGCGCACGCCCGAGCACGATGCCGGCGCAGCCCTGCGCGCGCGCCGCGAGCACATCGTCGAGGTCGCGCACGCCACCCGATGCCTGCAGCCGCACGCCGGGCACCAGCGCGCGCAGGTGCGCGTACAGCGCGAGGTTGGGCCCCGACAGCATGCCGTCGCGGGCGATGTCGGTGCTCAGCAGGTGGCGCAGGCCGCCGGCGGCATAGCGGCGGGCGAAGACGTCGAGGGTCTCGTCGGCGGTCTCGGTCCAGCCGTGCACCGGCAGGCGCCAGACGCCGCCGCGGTCGCAGCGCGTGTCCAGCGCCACGGTGATGCGCTCGGGGCCGAAGGCATCGATCCAGTCCAGCACCAGCGCGCTGTCGCGCACCGCCAGCGAGCCGATGACCACGCGCGCCGCGCCGGCATCGAGGATCCGCGCGACATCGTCGTGCGAGCGCACGCCGCCGCCGGTCTGCACCTGCAGCCCGGTGGTCGCGCGGATACGCGCCAGCAGCGGCGCCAGCGTGTAGCCGCCGGCGCGTGCGGCGTCGAGATCGACCAGGTGCAGCCAGCGCGCGCCGGCCGCCGCATAGGCCTGGATCTGCGCCAGCGGATCGTCGCCGTAGCGCGTCTCCTGGCCGTAGTCGCCCTGCGCCAGCCGCACGACGCGGCCGTTGCGGATGTCGATCGCGGGATACGCGGTGAAGGTGTGCGCGACGGTGTTCATGGCGTGGGGCCTGCGGCGAAATCCGGCGACAGGAAGTTGCGCAGCAGCCGTGCGCCGACCCGGCCCGAACGCTCGGGATGGAACTGGGTGCCGGCGACCAGGCCGCGCTGCACCACCGCGGCGAACGGCGCGCCGTGGTCGCAGGCGAGGATGCAGTCGGCGGTCACCGGCGCGGCATAGCTGTGCACGAAGTAGGCGCGGTCGCCGGGGCCGATGCCCTCGACCAGCGGACTCGAGCGCACCTTGCGCATCGTGTTCCAGCCCATGTGCGGCACCCGCAGCGCCGGCGTGCCGGCCAGCCGCACCACCCGCCCGGGCAGCAGCCCGAGCGCGTCGATGTTGCCCTCCTCCGAGCGCGAGAACAGCAGCTGCATGCCGACGCAGATGCCCAGCAGCGGCACCTGCAATGTGCGCAGCGTGTCGACCAGGTCCAGTTCACGCAGCCGCGCCATGACCTGCACCGCGGTGCCGACGCCCGGCAGGACCACGCGCTCGGCGGCGCGGATGCTGGCCGCGTCGGTGACCAGCGCGGCGTCGACGCCGAGCCGGTCGAAGGCGTAGCGCACCGAACCGGTGTTGGCACCGCCGGCATCGACGATCACCACGCGCATGGCGGCACCTCCCTGTCGACAAGGAAGCCCCGGCGGTCCAGGCCAGTGCCGGACTCGGTAGGAGCGGCCCATGGCCGCGATGCGGCTCTCGCACGGGCCGGCGCAAAGCCATCGCGGCCAGGGGCCGCTCCTACGGAGAAACGAACCGGCAAGAATCCGCCCGGCGCAACGACGACACCCATCACAGCGCCCCCTTGGTGCTCGGCAGCGCATGTCCGTCGCGCCGGATCGCTTGGCGCAGCGCACGCGCGAAGGCCTTGAAGCTGCCCTCGACCTTGTGGTGGTCGTTGTCGCCGTCGACCTTGAGGTTGAGGTTCAGGCCCGCCGCGTCGCACAGCGAACGGAAGAAGTGCGCGACCAGTTCGGTCGGCATGTCGCCGACGCGCTCGCGGACGAAGCTGCCCTCGAACACCAAGTAGGGACGCCCGCCGAAATCCAGCGCGGCGCTGGCCAGGGTCTCGTCCATCGGCAGGGTGAACCCGTAGCGGCCGATGCCGCGCTTGTCGCCCAGCGCCTCGCGCAGCGCCTGCCCCAGCGCGATGCCGACGTCCTCGATGGTGTGGTGCTCGTCGATGTGCAGGTCGCCGTCGGCCTGCACCGTCAGCGCGAAGCCGCCGTGCTTGCCGATCTGGTCGAGCATGTGGTCGAAGAACGGCAGCCCGGTGGACACCCGCGCATCGGCGCTCGCGTCGAGATCGACCTCGATGCGGATCCGCGTCTCCTTCGTGTTGCGCACGACCACCGCGCGGCGCGGCGCATCGGCCAGTTCGTGGGCGATGCCGGCCCAGTCCCAGTCGCCGCCGAACTGCGCGGTGCGCAACTTGAAGCCGCGGATGCCGAGGTTGTCGGCGAACTGCAGGTCGGTGTCGCGGTCGCCGACCATCGCCGAGCGGTCGAGGTCGATGCCGCGGTCGCGCAGGTAGTGCATCACCAGCCCGAGTCCCGGCTTGCGGGTCGGCGCGTTGTCGGCCGGCCAGCTGCAGTCGACCAGCACCTCGCGGAACACGATGCCCTGGCTGGCGAAGATCTGCAGCATCAGGTCGTTGGGGCCGTCGAAACTGGCGCGCGGATAGCTGTCGCTGCCGAGGCCGTCCTGGTTGGTGACGATAACGAACTCGAAACCGGCATCGCGCAGCTTCAGCAGCGCCGGGATCACCCCGGGCACGAAACGCAGCTTGTCGAAGGCGTCGATCTGGAAATCGTCCGGCTCCTCGATCAGGGTGCCGTCGCGGTCGACGAACAGGATCGGGGTCCCCCTGCTCATGCCACGGCCTCCAGCGATTGCAGCGCCGCCACCACCGCGGCGTTCTGCGCGGGCGTGCCGATGCTGATGCGCAACGCATCGCCCAGTTGCGGCGCGGCGCGCTGGTCGCGCACCACGATGCCCGCCGCCAGCAGCGCGGCGAAGGCGTGCTCGGCGTCGTGGAAGCGCACCAGCAGGAAATTGCCCTGCGACGGATACACCCGGGCGACGGTCGGCAGCGCCGCGAGTGCGCGGGCCAGCGCCTCGCGTTCACGGATTGCGGTGTCGACGCGCTCGCGGGTCGCCGCGAGCGCCGCATCGGTCAGGCCGTCGAGCGCCTGGCGCGCGCACGGCGCCGGCACCGGATACGGCGCCTGGCAGCGGCGCAGCACCGCGATCAGCGCCGGGTCGCCGATCGCCACGCCGATCCGCGCCGCGGCCAGCGCATGCGCCTTCGACAGCGTGCGCAGCACGACCAGGTTGTCGAGACCGTCCAGCAGCATCGTCGCCGACGGCAGCGACGAGAACTCGCCGTAGGCCTCGTCGACGACCACGACCGCCTGTCCGCGCAGGCGCCGGGCCAGCACCATGATCTCGGCCAGCGGCACGTCGCCGCCGGTCGGGTTCGACGGCGAGCACAGGAACACCACCCGCGCGTTGCGCGCCAGCGCGGTCGCCGCGACCGCGTCGATGTCGACGGAAAACCCGCCGCCGTCCTCGACCAGCGGCACCTCGACCAGCGGCGCACCCTGCAGCCGCGCACTGACCGCGTACATGCCGAACACCGGCGGCGTCGCCAGGACCGCGTCGCGGCCGGGCACGCACAGCGCGCGCACCAGCAGGTCGATCGCCTCGTCGCTGCCGCGGCCGATTAGCAGGCGCGCGGGCGCGACGCCGTACAGCGCGGCCAGGCGCTGGCGCAGCGCCTCGGGCTGCGGCTCGGGATAGCGCCGGCACAGCGCGTCGGGATCGCCCGGATTGGCCCATGCCGACTCGTTGGCGTTGAGCCAGATCTCGCCGGTCAGGCCGGTGGTGCGCGCCGAGGCGTAGCCGGCGAACGCGCGCAGATCGTCGCGGACCAGGTCCAGCACGGAAGCAGGCACGACTGCGCTCATGTCGACGCCCGCAGCAGGCGCAGCGTCACCGCGTTGGCGTGCGCGCCCAGCCCCTCGGCCCCGGCCAGGGTGACCGCGTCCGGGCCGATGGCGAGGATGCCGTCGCGGCTGGCGGCCTGCACGCTGACGAAGTTCTGAAAACTGGCCACACTGACGCCGCTCCACGCATGCGCCGCGCCACCGGTCGGCAGCACATGGTTGGTACCGCTGCAGTAGTCGCCGAGCGCCTCGGGGGTCCAGTCGCCGAGGAACACCGAGCCGGCGGCCTCGACCCGGTCGAGCCAGTCGCGCGGCGCGCGCAGCGCGAGGATCAGGTGTTCGGGCGCATAGCGGTTGCTGATCTCGAACGCGACATCGAGCGACGGCACCCGGATCAGCCGCGAGCGCGCCAGCGCCTGGCGGGCGATGCCGGCGCGCGGCAGCGCGGCCAGCTGGCGCACCAGCTCCGCGCCGACACCGGCCAGCAGCGCATCGTCGTCGGACAGCAGCAGCACCTGCGAATCGGGGCCGTGCTCGGCCTGCGACAGCAGGTCGGCGGCGACGAACGCGGCATCGGCGCCGGCATCGGCGATCACCAGCACCTCCGACGGTCCGGCCGGCATGTCGATGGCGACCGTGCCCGACTGCGCGACCTGCTGCTTGGCTTCGGTGACGAAGCCGTTGCCCGGGCCGAACAGCTTGGCGCAGGCCGGCACGCTGCCGGTGCCGAACGCCATCGCCGCGATCGCCTGCGCGCCGCCGAGCTTGAACACCCGGTGCACGCCGGTTAGGGCGGCGGCCACCAGCACCGACGGGTCGGCACTGCCGTCGGCACGCGGCGGCGTGCACAGCACGACTTCCGCGCAGCCGGCCAACCGCGCCGGCACGCCGAGCATCAGCGCGGTCGACGGCAACGGCGCGCTGCCGGCCGGCACGTACAGGCCGACGCGCCGGATCGGGCGCACGACGCGCTCGCAGCGCACGCCCGGCGCGGTGTCGACGCTGTAGCCGGCGGCCATGCCGGCGGCGTGGAACCGGGTGATGCGCTCGGCGGCAGCCTGCATCGCCGCGCGCAGTTCGGCGGACACGGCGGCCTCGGCCGCGGCGAATTCGTCGGCACCGACCTCGAAATCCGCCAGCGCCACGCCGTCGAAGCGTTCGGTCAGTTCGCGCAGCGCGGCATCGCCCCGGCTGCGCACCGCGTCGAGCACCGCGGCGACGGCGGCACGGGTCTGCGCGGCGACGACCTGGGTCGGACGGCGCAGCGCCTCGTCCCGCGCGGCGGCATCGAGCGCGGCCCAGTCGAGCGGCGCGATTTCGAGCGCGGCAGGATCTCGCTTGACGGGACCGGCGGAGGCGGGGATCGCGTTCATGCCAGCATCCGCTCCACCGGCAGCACCATCAGGCCGGCGGCGCCGGCGTGCTTGAGGTCCTCGAGCCGCTGCCAGGTCATCTCGCCGTGGCACAGCACCTGCAGCGCGACGGTCTCGGCGCCGTCGACCTGCAGCAGCGTCGGCGGTTCCGCGTCGGGCAGCAGCTTCAGCAGCGCGGGCACGCCGGCGCGTGAGGACTGGAACATCAGCAGGCGGCTGTCGCGCAGCCGCAGCACGCCGTCGAGGCGCCGCAGCAGCAGCGCGGCGAGTTCGCCGCGGGCATCGGTGAAGGCGCGCATCGGGCCGGCCAGCACCGCCTCGCTGCGCAGCAGGGTCACCGCCGGCTTGAGCTGGTTGGCGGTCAGAGTCGCGCCGCTGGAGACCAGGTCGCAGATCACGTCGGCCTGGCCCAGCCGCGGCGCGATCTCGACCGAGCCCGACAGGTTGACGATGGTGGCCTGCACGCCCTCGACGTCGAGCCAGCGCTGCAGCAGCCCGGGATAGCTGGTCGCGATGCGCGTGCCCTGCAGCTGCTGCGGGCCGTCCCAGGCCTGCGCCTCGGGAATGGCGATGTCCAGCCGGCAACCGCCGAAGCCCAGCGGCCGCACCTCCTTCGACACCGCCGGCAGGCCGCGCAGCGCACGGTCGGCCGCCTGCTCCTCGAGCACGTTGCGGCCGACGATGCCGTAGTCGCAGACGCCGTCGGCCAACAGGCCGGGAATGTCGTCGTCGCGGACCAGCAGCAGATCGACCGGCAGGGTTTCGCCATAGCAGAACAGCTTGTCGCGGCTCTCGCGCCACGACAGGCCGCAGGACGCCAGCAGCGCCCGTGCCGGCTCGCTGAGGCGGCCGGACTTCTGGATGGCGATGCGCAGGCGGTCGCGCGTGGCGCCGCCGTTCACAGGACTCATGGGGTGGACCTCAATGGGGTGGCTCTCACTTCGAATCGGGCGTTCGCGCCGGGCGGATGGCCTGGCGCCGCGCGGCGATGGCATAGCCGCCGGCGCCGCGGTCGAGCGTGCGCGCGACCCGGCCGATGGTGGTCACGCTGACGCCGGTGCGCTCGTGGATCTCGCGATACGGCACGCTCCGCAACAGCAGCGGCACCACCCGCCAGCGGTCGACCAGCGCCTCCAGCTCCGCCGGCGTGCACAGGTCCTCGAGGAAGCGAACCGCCTCGTCGGCGGTCTTCAGGCGGACGAACGCATCCGCCAGCACCTGCAGCGAGGCGCTGGCGTCAAGGTCCAGCAGGGGTTCGGCACGTTGCTTCATGGCGTGGGCGGCGGTTCTCATGCGTTTCAATGTAATAACGCGCTAGCACATTAGTGCGTCGCGGACGCCGGGTCAAGCCGTCTGCGGATGTGGTTTATGCTGGCCGCGGCCAGAGCCCCGAGGACACGGACGTGCGCCATCGCTTCCTGCTGTCGATGCTGTTGCTGCTGCCTGCCGGGTTTCCGGTATTCGCGGCGGCCGCCCACGTCGCCGCCTCCCACGACGCCGCCCCGGAGCCCGCATCCGATGGCCTGCCGCTGCGCAGCCGCGAAGCGCTGGACGCCTACCTGGCGCATTACCCAACCGCGCTCGACCGGTTGCCGCCGGAGGCACGCGCCTGGTTCCTGGCCGAACTCGACTTCGGCCCGCGCGGCCTGCGCAGCTTTTCCTTCGGCGAACTCGCGCCCGAACTGACCAAGGCCGAGATCGCCGAGGTCCAGCGCCTGTTCCTCGATGCGCCAGTGGCTGCGCGCGGCCTCGACGATGCCGAGGCCGAACGCCTGCGCAGCGCACGCGCACGCGATCCGGCGATGGCGGTCTCCGCGCCGGTCGCCGCCGGCTATACCGCGCTGGTTGCCGCCGGCCATGACGGCGACACGGTGGTCGCGGCCTATGACGAACTGTCGGGACTGCTGCCGACGGGCAACGATCTGGAAGCGATCGGCACCGGCGACCTGCGCGTGCTGTTTCGCGCAACGCGACGGGTCATCGACCACGATCCCGCGCCCGCCCGCGTGGACGCCGCGATCCACATCCACGACGTACTCGCCGCGCGTGGCTGGGCGATGCGCAACGACGGCGAGATGGCCCACGCGCTGCTGCTCAGACGTGGCGACCTCGCCAGCGCGCAGGCCTTCGCGGCCCGGCATCCGGCCCTCGAACTGCCGCCGCTGCCGCGGATCGAGGATGCCGGCGTCGTCCCGGACGGCGCGCCGGCGGTCTGGATCGTCGACCCCGACCGGCCCGACGTCCTGACCCGGCAGGCGATCGACCTCGGCGCGCACATCTTCATCGTGTCCAGCCCGGGCTGCGGCTTCAGTCGCGCGGCGTCGGAACAGATTCCGCACGACCCGGTACTCGGCCCGCTGTTCGCCGGACACGCGACCTGGCTGGCCTCGCCCTCGCACCTGGCCAGCCTGGATGCGCTGCGCGACTGGAACCGCGCGCATCCCGATGCCGCCACGGCCATTGCGACCGACACCGCGGACTGGCCCCTCGCATTCGATTCCACGCCGCGCTTCCATTTTTTCCGGGACGGGCAGCTGGTGGCCACCGTGGATGGCTGGCCCGCCGAAGGCAACCGCGAAGCGCTGCTCGACGCGGCGCGCGCGAGCGGGTTCGTTGCGGCCGCAGCGGACGACCTGGCGCCGTAGGGCGGGTCGCGACCCGCCGCTCCGCCGACGTGATGCGGGTCGGAACCGTGGCGGCTTCCGGCACCCGCCGCGACCGCCGCCATCGCATCAGCGCGCGGCTACGCGCTGCCGCGGCGCGCGTGCGCGGCCATCCACGCCAGCGCCACGCCGCACAGCGCCGAGACCGCGGAGAAGAAGACGCGCGTGCCGAGATAGTTCGGGTCGTGGATCTTCGCCAGCGCGATGCGCGCGTAGACCGGGGATTCCAGCTTGACCACGCCCATGTAGAACAGGTGCCAGGCGTCGATGCCGGTCGCGATCACCAGCGCCGCCAGGCAGCTCCAGCCGATCGCCGGGCCGTGCGCCCAGCGGTTGCGCGCGCCGATCCAGTGGAACAGCAGGTAGCACAGGATGCCGACGACCAGCGCGATCGCTGCCGCTTCCAGCACGCCGAGCCAACCGAAGTGCAGCGGCAGGTTCACCCGGCGTCTCCACCGGCATCGGCGACGCGCCAGCGCGGCAGCACACCGAGCAGCGCGCCGTCGGCGACCAGCCCGACCGCAGCGGCGACCTCGCCGTCGAGCGCTCGGTCGCGGTCGAGGAAGGGGATCGCCTCGCGCACGCGCGCATGCGCGGCCGCCACGAGCGCCCCCGGATGGAAGGCCTCGGCCTGCGCCAGTTCCGCACGCAGCGCCTCGACCTCGTCGACGAACGCACTGCGATTGGCGCGATCCGGTGCCGGACCGCCCTGCACCTTCGCCGCCAGCGCCTCGGCATCGGCGCGCCGCGCCAGGTCGCGCGCGGCGTTGATCATGTCGGTGCGCAGGTCCAGCGCCTGCGCCGCGGTGTAGATCTCCAGCGCGATCACCTTGCCCAGGTCGTCGGCCATCGCCAGCACGTGGCGGGCTTCGTTGGTGCCCATCGACACGTGGTCCTCGGCGTTGGCGCTGGTCGGGATCGAGTAGACGCTGGCCGGATGCGCACGCGTGGCGAGGTCGTTGACGATCGCCGCGGCGGTGTACTGCACGATCATGAAACCCGATTCGGTCGCATCCTCGTTGCCGATCAGGAAAGCCGGCAGGCCGTCGTTGGTCGCCGGGTCGACCAGCTTGTTGAGCCGGCGTTCGGAGATCGACGCCAGCACCGGGATCGCGGCCTTGACGTAGCTCATCGCCAGCGCCAGCGGCATGCCGTGGAAGTGGCCGGCCGAGATCACCTGCTGTTCGACGTGCTCGGCATCGCGCTCCGGGAACACCAGCGGATTGTCGGTGACCGCGTTGAGTTCGATCTCGAAGACCCGCTTGGCCTGCGCCACCGCGTCGCGCACCGCGCCGTGCACCTGCGGGATGCAGCGCAGCGAATAGCTGTCCTGCGGCTGGTGCTTCTTGCCGCCGCGGAACGGCTTGAACCGCGCGTAGAACTTCTCGCGGCCGTGGCGCTGGTCGCTCGGCACCCAGTCCCAGCCGATGTCGAAGCGCAGCGCCTGCGCGTCGCCGGTATGCCAGCTCGACGGCAGCCACGGCCGGAACTTCGGCACCAGGTGATACGGAATGTCGGCCAGCGTGGAGCCTTCAAGCAGCTCGCGCAGGTGCGCGGCGACCTCGACCTGGCCCGGATGCGGCCGCAGGTCGTGCACGGCTTCGTCGAACGCCCCCAGGCGTCCGGCGAACGCGTCGATGGTCATCGCCGCGGCCAGGTCGGCGGTGTCGAGCAGCGCGTCGAGCTTGTGCAGCGCCAGCACGCCGGTCGCCAGCATCTGCGCGGTGCCGTTGTTCAGTGCCAGGCCTTCCTTGTACGACAGCGTCACCGGCGACAGGCCGGCGCGGCGCAGCGCTTCGGCACCGGACACGCGTTCGCCGTCGACGAAGGCCTCGCCGCCGCCGAGCAGCACCATCGCCAGATGCGACAGCGGCGCGAGATCGCCCGACGCGCCGACCGAACCCAGCGCCGGCACGACCGGCACGATGCCGGCGTTGAGCAGGTCGGTCAGCGCCTGCAGGGTCTGCACGCGGATACCCGAATGCCCCTTGAGCAGGGTGTTGATGCGGATGCACAGCATGGCGCGGACGACGTCGGCCGCAAGCGGCTCGCCGACGCAGACCGCATGGGTGACGATCAGGTTGACCTGCAGTTCCTCGTGCAGCGAGCGCCCCGACGGCGCCGCACCCGGCAGCTCGTCGCGCAGCGGATGCGCGCCGAGCAGCCGGTCGGCATTGCTGCCGAAGCCGGTGGACACGCCGTAGATCGGTTCCTCGCGCCGGACCTGCTCGGCCAGGAACGCCGCCGCGCGCGCCACGCGCTGCAGCGCGGTCTCGTCGAGCGCGACCTGGGCGCCGTTGGCGACCGCGACCAGTTGCAGGCGGGTCAATGACTGGCCGTCGAGGCGGATCGGTTTCATGAATATCGTCTCCTTCCGGAGGCCAGTGGATCAGGCAACCGGATATGCACTGGACCGGTCATTCCCGCGAACGCGGGATCGTTGCGAAACCGGATGAAGGAGCCCTTCTCCCATCGGGAGAAGGTGCCCCGACGGGGCGGATGAGGGTGACACCGGTACCGGAGCCGTGCCGCAGTGCGCCTGCCCTCACCCCAGCCCTCTCCCGCACGCGGGAGAGGGTGCCTGTTCGGGACCGTCTGCAAGGATCCCGCAATGCCGGGAATCTCCGAACGTTGGTACAACGCAGCCAATGGCCCGGGATCGCCTGGCCGGACCTTCGCCTGTTGCGAGCCGCGACGATGAAAGCCGCAGCGCATGTCGCGCGAAGCCAGGTCGGTCACCTCACCGCATCGCCTGCCACTGCGCGCGCTCGACCAGCAGCGTCGAGGCCAGCTCGTCGCCGGCGACCTCGAACTGCTCGCCGCGGCGCAGGTCCTTGACCGCGACCACGCCGCGCGCGGCCTCGTCGTCGCCGCGGATCACCACGAAGCGGATCCCGGCGCGGTCGGCGTACTGCATCTGCTTGGCCAGCTTGCGCGGTTCCAGCTGGGTCTCGACGTTGAGGCCGGCGGCGCGCAGCTGCTGCGACAGCGACAGCGCCGGCGGCAGCCCGGCATCGTCGAACAGCGTGACCAGCACGTCGACCGAGCTGTCGGCGGTCGCGACCAGGCCGGCCTCGCGCAACTGCCAGAACAGCCGGGTCAGGCCGATCGAGATGCCGACGCCGGGCAGTTTCGACTTGGTGTAGTGGCTGGCGAGATTGTCGTAGCGGCCACCCGAGCAGATCGAGCCGATCTGCGGATGCGCGTCGAGAATCGTCTCGTAGACCATGCCGGTGTAGTAGTCGAGACCGCGGGCGATCGACAGGTTCAGCGCGTAGCGCGCCTCGGGCACGCCGAGCGCGCGCAGCTGGTTGAGCAGGTCGCGCAGTTCGTTGCGCCCCTGCTCGAACAGCGCGGTGCCGGCACCGAGCGCGTCGAGCTTCGCCAGCGCGTCGTCGTGTCCGGCCGAGCGCACCCGCGAGAACGCCAGCAGGCGCTCGGCGACCTCGTCGGACAGGCCGAAGTCCGCGCCGGTCAGGGTCGCGCGCACCGCGTCCTCGCCGCGCTTGTCGAGCTTGTCGATCTCGCGCAGCACCGTCATCTGGCGGGCATCGTCGATGCCCTGCCCTTCGAAATACCCGCGCAGCAGTTTGCGGTGGTTGAGCTGGATCGTGAACTCGCCGATGTCCAGCGCCGAGAACACCGCATTGATGACCGCCGGCACCTCGGCGTCGTAGCGCGGCGACAGCGTGTCCTTGCCGATGACGTCGATGTCGCACTGGTAGAACTCGCGGAAGCGGCCGCGCTGGGCGCGTTCGCCACGGTAGACGCGCTGCATCTGGTAGCGGCGGAACGGGAACGCCAGGTCGTGCTCGTGCTCGGCCACGTAGCGCGCCAGCGGCACGGTCAGGTCGAAGCGCAGCGCCAGTTCCGGCAACGCATCGTCGTTGGATTCCTGGGCCTTGCCCAGCGCACCGGTCGACTGCACGAAATACACCTGGCGCTCGGTCTCGCCGCCGGTCTTGGTCAGCAGCACGTCCGACAGCTCGAACACCGGGGTCTCGACGGGCAGGAAGCCGAAGCCCTCGAACGTGCGCCGGATCGTGTCCAGCATGCGCTGGAACGCGATCTGGTCGCGTGGCAGCAGTTCCATGACGCCGGGCGGGGTCCGGGGCTTGATCATGCGGCGGGCTCTTCGGTGATGCGGACGGGGAGCGCCATTCTAGCCGCCGCCGGCCGCGCGGTCCGCGCGCGTGGTATCCGTGCGCATGGGCGGACCCGCCATCGCGCCGACGGGCCCGGCATCCGTGCTGTGGATGTTCCCGTAGGTCGAGGCCACGCCCCCCCCGACGCCGCCAGAACCCAAACACCGCTGCACGTCGGCCGCGTTGGGCCGACCTACGGAATCTCGGCGAGCCGACCGCCGCGCAGCCACAGGTGGCGGTGGACCAGCCCCGGCGGCAGCGCGCCGTGGGTGATCAGCAGCAGGCTGCGGCCATCGAGCAGCGTCGGCAGGTCGCGCAGCAGGGTATCGGCGGTGTCGTGATCGAGCCCTTCGGTCGGCTCGTCGAGCAGCACCAGCGGCGCGGCGCGCAGCAGTGCGCGGGCCAGTGCCAGCCGCCGCGCCTGCCCGGCCGACATCGTCGCGCCGTTCTCGCCGACCCAGGCGTCGAGCCCGCCGATGCGCCGGGTCCAGCCCTCCAGCCGCACCCGGGCGAGCATCGCCCACAGCGCATCGTCGTCGGCATGCGGTGCGCCGAAGGCCAGGTTGTCGCGCACGCTGCCGGCGAAGACCGGCGCGTTCTGCGGCAGCCAGGCCAGCCGCGCGTGCCAGTCGGCCTGGCGCATCGCGCGCAGGTCCACGCCACCCCAGGTGACCGTACCCGCCTGCGGATCGGCGCTGCGCAGCACCAGCGCCGACAGCGTCGACTTGCCTTCGCCGCTGTCGCCGCTGATAGCGATGCGCTCGCCCGGCGCCAGCACCAGGTCCAGGCCGTCGAGCACGCGGCGGCCACCCGCCTCCCAGGCGAAGCCGACCCCGGCGAAGGTCAACGCGCCGTGCGCAGGCACCGCGACCGGCGCCGGCGGATCGACGACACTGGGCTGCGTGCCGGCGACCGCGTCGAGCCGCGCGATCGACGCGCGTGCCGCCAGCAGCGCCTGCCACGCCAGCCCGGCACCGGCCCAGACCTCCAGCAGCCCGACCGCCAGGAAGAACAGCGCGGCAGCGTAGTGCGGCGCCAGGTTGCCGGTGGCGGCCGCATTGCAGACGATCCACAGCACGCCGAGCAGCGTGACCGCGGCCACCGCGCCGTGCAGCGCGTTGCCGTCGACCAGCTGCCGGCGGCGCGCGAGCTCGGCCGCGGCCAGCGCACGGCTGTCGGCGGCGACGGCGTCCAGCCAGGCGGCGCCGGCGCCGAGCGCGGCCAGGTCGGCATTGCCTTCGTGCAGTTCGTGCAGCCGCGCGCGCAGGTCGGCGCGCTGCTGCGCGCGCCGGGTTTCCGCGGCGGCGCGGCCGCGGGCGACGATCCACGGCACGCCGGCGCCGATGACCAGGCCCGCGCCGGCCAGCCACAGGCCGGTCGGCGGATGCAGCCACAGCGCCGCGGCGACCGTGGCCACGCCGATGCCCAGCAGCGCGTACAGCGGCCCGGTGGCGCGCAGCAGCAGGCCGTCGACGGCGTCGATGTCGCCGAGCAGGCGCGACAGCAGCTCGCCGGTCCGCAACCGCGCCAGTTGCCCGGGACTGAGGCGCAGCGCACGGGCGAAGAACCACACCCGCAGGTCGCGGGCGATGCGCAGCAGGGTGTCGTGGCCGACCAGCTTCTCCAGGTAGCGCGAGACGATCCGCGCCAGGGTCAGCCCGCGGATGCCCGCCGACGGGGTGAAGAAGTTGAACGTGCCGGCGACGCCGAAGGTCAGCGCGGCTGCGGTCAAAAAGCCGCCGGACACGCCGAGCAGCGCGATGCCGGCCGCCATCGTCGCCAGCAGCAAGCCGATCGCCAGCACGACCCGGCCGCGATGCCGCGCCAGCAGCGCGCGCGTGCTGTCGATGCGCACGTCGGCGCGCGGGTCGACGGGCTCCTGCGCGCTCATGCCGCCGCCCCTTCGGCCTGCGCCGGGGCCGGCACGGTCCAGACCCGGTCGACCCAGTCCATGACCGCCGGACTGTGGGTCGCGACCACGACCGTGCGGCCGGCCAGGTACGCATCCAGCGCCGCCAGCAGCGCCGCCTCGGTATCCGGGTCGAGGAACGCCGTGGGCTCGTCGAGCAACAGCAGGTCCGGCCGCCGCAGCAGCGCGCGGGCCAGCGCGACCCGCCGCGCCTCGCCGCCGGACAGGCCGAAGCCGCGTTCGCCGATCACCGTGTCCAGCCCCTGCGGCAGGCGCGCGGCGAACTGCGCGACCTGGGCGATGCGCGCGACCTCGGCCAGCTGCGCGTCGCTGGCGCCGGGATCGGCGATGCGCAGGTTGTCGGCGATGCTGCCGTGGAACAGCCACGGCCGCTGCCCGGCCAGCGCGATACGGATGCCCGGCGGCCGTTCCAGCATGCCGGCCTCGGGTGCGAGCCAGCCGGCCATGGCCTCGAGCAGCGTGCTCTTGCCGACGCCGCTGGGGCCGACCAGCGCCAGCCGGGCGCCGGCCGGCACTTCCAGGTCGATGGCGCGCAGCACCGGCATGCGGGCGCCGGGATGGCGCAGGTCCACGCCGCGCAGCGCCACCGCAGGTGCCGGGTGCGCGGCCCGCGGCACGCGGTCGTCGTCGGCCGCCACAGCGGTACTGCCGGGCAGTCCGCCGAACACCGCCTCGATCTCCGCCGCGGCCGCGAGTGCGTTGGCGCGGTCGTGGTAGTGCGCGGCCAGGCGCCGCATCGGCGCATAGAACTCCGGCGCCAGCAGCAGGCAGAACAGGCCCGCCGACAACGGCAGCGCGACGCCGCGCAGGTCCAGCATGCCCAGATAGCTGAAGCCGAAGTAAACCGCGATCAGCGCGACGCTGACCGAGGCGAAGAACTCCAGCACCGCAGACGACAGGAACGCGATCCGCAGCACCCGCAGGCTGCGTTCGCGGATGCTGTCGGTGGCCTCGGCCACCTCGGCGAGTTCGGCCTCGCCGCGGCCGTAGACGCGGATCAGGTCGAGGCCGCGCAGGCGGTCGGTGAAGTGCGCGCCGGCGCGCGCCAGCGCCGCCAGCTGGCTGCGCCCGGCGGCCTCGGCGCCCATGCCGATCAGCATCATGAACACCGGCGCCAGCGGCGCGGTGACCAGCAGCAGCAGGCCGACGATCCAGTCGACCGAGAACACCGCCAGCAGGATCGCCAACGGCACCAGCGCCACCTCGGCGCGCGCGGGCAGATAGCCGGTGTAATAGGCCGCGGTGGCATCGACGTGGCTGGTCGACAGCGCCACCAGTCCGCCGCTGCGCTGGCCGCGCATCCACAGCGGCCCGCGTGCGAACGCCGCCGACGCCAGCGACACGCGCAGGTGCGCGAGCACACCCTCGGCGACGCCGGCCGCCACCCGCTGCCCCAGCCAGCCGACCGCCACCCGCAGCGCCAGCGTGACCGCCAGCAGCAGCAGCGGCGCGCGCACCGCCGCCGGCGACAGGCCCGCGGACAGCACCGCGTCGAGCAGCCAGGCGATCGCCGCGGCCTGCGGGACCCACAGCACCCCGGCGGCCACGGTGCAGGCCAGCGCCAGGCGGTGGCGGCCGCGGAACGGTTGCAGTTGCGCGTCGAGCCAGCGCGTTCGGAGTCGTCGCTGCGGACCGGCGGGGTCCGCGGCTGGCGGCGGCTGGCTCATGGGCGGGCGTACCTGGCAGGAAAAAGAAGACACGCGCGAGGCGCGTGCGGCGCCATTATCGCAACCCCGCGCCGGCCGTGCCGCGTTCGCCGTGCCGGTGCCGGCCGCGGACGCCGCCGGATCCGCGCCGGAAGAATCCGCCGGCAACGGGTGCTTGCCGAACCCCGTCAGGGGTCAGTAGAATGCGCGGCTCACCACGGGGTGTAGCTCAGTCTGGTAGAGCGCTACGTTCGGGACGTAGAGGTCGCAGGTTCGAATCCTGTCTCCCCGACCAAACCGCAGATGCGGTGTCGAGTCGAAACGTGTGTGTGACAAAAGCCGGCCTTGTGCCGGTTTTTTTCTTTGTCCCTGCCCGCCCCGGCCTTGTGCCGGTTTTTTCTTTTCTACGCCCCGCCCCGCCCGCCGCGGCGGCGATGGAGTGCCAGTCCCATGTCGGCGAATCCGGCGCGCACCCCGCCCCCATCCGGCCCGGCCGCCCCCGCTCCCTTTCCGCGCGCGGTGCGCGTGCTGGTGCTGCTGGGCATCGCGTTGTCGGCGTTCAACCTGCGCACCGCGGTCACCTCGCTGACGCCGCTGCTGGACGTGCTGGGCGAAGCGTTCGGCTTCGGTGCGGCAACCGCCGGCGTGCTCGGCATGTTGCCGACCGCGGCATTCGCGCTGCTGGGCGTATCGACGCCGGCGCTGACCCGGCACATCGGCCTGGAACGCACCGCGCTGCTGGCGATGCTGCTGGCCGCCGCCGGCCTGCTGCTGCGTGCCTGGGCCGGCGGCATCGGCGCACTGATGCTCGGCTCGGCGATCGCACTGGCCGGCATGGGCATCGGCAACGTGGTGCTGCCACCGCTGGTCAAGCGCTATTTCCCCGCACGCGTCGGCGCGATCAGCACGCTGTACATCACCGTGCTGCAGTTGGGCACGATGCTGCCGGCGCTGCTCGCCGTGCCGGTCGCCGCCGGCGCTGGCTGGCGCATCGCACTGGGCATGTGGGCGCTGACCGCGCTGGTCGCCGCGCTGCCCTGGCTCCTGTTGCTGGCCGGCCTGCGCCGCGAGGCGCGCATCGCCGCGCCGCTGCCGGTCGCCGCCGCGATCGGCAGCGCAACCGTCGGCGCGGACGATGCGATCGTCAGGCCGCTGCCGCGCGGGCGGGTATGGCTGTCGCCGGTGGCCTGGGGCATGGCGCTGATGTTCGGTACCACCTCGCTGATCACCTACGCGATGTTCACCTGGCTGCCGACGCTGTTGACCGGGGCCGGCGCCACGCCCGCGTTCGGCGGCACGATGGTCGCGCTGTTCTCGGCGCTGGGCCTGCTCGGCGCGCTCGGCATGCCGGCGCTGGCGGTGCGCATCGCCAATCCCTTCCCGCTGGTCGTGGCCTGTGCGGTCTGCCACCTGGCCGCGTTCGCCGGCCTGCTGCTGGCGCCGATGGCCGCGCCGGTGCTGTGGGTCGTGCTGCTGGGCCTGGGCCCGAGCACGTTCCCGCTGACCCTGACGATGATCAACCTGCGCACCCGCACGCCCGGCGGCTCGGCCGCGCTGTCGGGCTTCATGCAGGGCGTCGGCTACGCGATCAGCTGTCTCGGCCCGCTGCTGTTCGGCGTACTGCACGACGCCACCGGCGGCTGGCTGTGGCCGTTCGCGATGCTGGCCGTGGCGGTCGCGGTGCTGCTGGCCGGCGCCTGGATGGCCTGCCGCCCGCGCTGGCTCGAGGACACCTGGTAGCACGGCCACGACACCACGTTGCGGCCATCGGCATGGCAACGCGGCCGCCGGCGGCGATATCCTCCGGGATTCCAAGCGACAGGAGTACCGGATGCCCGCCAGCGCGTCCCCCAGCCACGTCACCGGCCCGACCGACGCGCCGCTGCTGCAGGAGACCATCGGCGCGATGCTCTCGCGCATCGCCGCGCGCTTTCCCGAGCGCGAGGCGCTGGTGGTGCCGCCGCAGGGCGTGCGGCTGCGTTACCGGGAGTTCGATGCCGCGGTGACCCGGCTGGCGGCGGGCCTGCTGGCGCTGGGCCTGGCGCCGGGCGACCGCATCGGCATCTGGTCGCTGAACCGCAGCGAATGGGTGCTGATGCAGTTCGCGACCGCGCGCGCCGGCCTGGTGCTGGTCAACATCAATCCGGCCTACCGCACCCACGAACTGGAATACGCGCTGACCCGGGTCGGCTGCCGCGCGCTGGTGCTCTCGCCCGCCTTCAGGCAGTCCGACTACCTGGGCATGCTGCGCGAGCTGGCGCCCGAGCTCGACGCGGCCCGCCCCGGCTTCCTCTACAGCCTGCGCCTGCCGGACCTGCGCCACGTGCTGCTGCTGGGCGACGACGACGCGCCGGGCACCTGGGGCTTCGACGTGGTCGCCGCCTGCGACGACCCGGCCGCGCATGCGCTGCTGGCCGACATCGCGCCGACGCTGTCGCCGCAGGACGCGGTCAACATCCAGTTCACGTCCGGCACCACCGGCTCGCCGAAGGGCGCGACGCTGACCCACCACAACATCGTCAACAACGGCTGGTTCATCGGCGAGGCGATGCGCCTGACCGAGGCCGACCGGCTGTGCATCCCGGTGCCGTTCTACCACTGCTTCGGCATGGTCCTGGGCAACCTGGCCTGCGTGACCCACGGCGCCTGCATGGTGGTGCCCGGCGAGGGCTTCGACCCGCTGGTCACGCTGCAGACCGTGGCCGACGAACGCTGCACCGGCCTGCACGGCGTGCCGACGATGTTCATCGCCGAGCTGGAACATCCGCGCTTCGGCGATTTCGACCTGTCCTCGCTGCGCACCGGCATCATGGCCGGCTCCCCATGCCCGGTCGAGGTGATGAAGCAGGTCGTCGAGCGCATGCACATGCACCAGGTGACCATCGCCTACGGCATGACCGAGACCAGCCCGGTGAGCTTCCAGACCACGCCCGACGACCCGCTCGACCGGCGCGTGGACTCGGTCGGCCGCGTGCATCCGCACGTCGAGGTGCGCATCGTCGACGAGGACGGGGCGATCGTCGCGCGCGGCGTGACCGGCGAACTGCAGACCCGCGGCTATTCGGTGATGCAGGGCTACTGGGGCGACCCGGCGCGCACCGCCGAGGCGCTGGACGCCGAGGGCTGGATGCACACCGGCGACCTGGCGACGATCGACGATGACGGCTACTGCCGCATCGTCGGCCGGCTCAAGGACATGCTGATCCGCGGCGGCGAGAACATCTACCCGCGCGAGATCGAGGAATTCCTGCATACCCATCCCGCGGTCGCCGACGTGCAGGTGTTCGGCGTGCCCGACGAGAAGTACGGCGAAGAGGTTTGCGCGTGGATCCGGCTGGCCGACGGCGTACGCTGCGACGCCGACACCATCCGCGACTTCTGCCGCGGCCGCATCGCCCACTACAAGATCCCGCGCTACGTCGAGTTCGTCGGCGGCTTTCCGATGACGATCAGCGGCAAGGTGCAGAAGTACCTGATGCGCGAGGAGATGGCCGGGCGCCTGCAGGACGGATGAAAGGCCTGCCGCGGCGGATCACCCAACAGGCGTGCCCTCACCCCAACCCCTTTCCCGGATACGGGAGAGGGACTCGAAGCCGGTTGCCGCAGACGTTCAGCTGCCGATGTTGCGCACCTGTCCGTCGCCGCGGACCACGAAACGCTCGACCGTCAGCGCCTCCAGCCCCATCGGTCCGTAGGCGTGCAGGCGCGTGGTCGAGATGCCGATCTCCGCGCCCAGCCCCAGTTCGCCGCCGTCGCTGAAACGCGACGAGGCGTTGACCATGACCACCGCGGCGCGCAGCGCGTCGATGAAGCGCGTGGCGTTGTCCGCGTCGCCGGTGGCGATGACTTCGGTGTGGTCGGAACCGAAGCGGCGGATGTGCGCGATCGCCGCGTCCAGCGAATCGACGATGCGCACCGCGATGACCAGGTCGAGGAATTCGGCCGCGTAGTCGTCGTCGGTCGCCGGCGCCACGTCGGCGGCCAGCGCGCGGGTACACGCATCGCCGCGCACCTCGACCCCGTGCGCGCGCAGCGCGGCGACCGCGTCCGGCACGAAGCGGTCGGCGATGTCCGCATGCACCAGCAGCGTCTCCAGCGCGTTGCAGGCGCTGGGCTTGCCGACCTTGCCGTCGACCAGCAGCCGCAGCGCCAGCGCCGGGTCCGCGCTGGCGTCGACGAACAGGTGGCAGACGCCCTTGTAGTGCTTGATCACCGGCACCCGCGCATGTTCGGCGACGAACCGGATCAGGCCCTCGCCGCCGCGCGGAATGGCGAGATCCACGATGTCGCTCAACTGCAGCAGTTCGAGCATCGTCTCGCGGCGCAGGTCGGTGACCAGGGTCAGCGCCGCAGCGCCGATGCCGGCCTCGTGCAGGGCACGCTGCAGCGATGCGGCGATCGCGGTATTGGAATGCAGCGCCTCGCTGCCGCCGCGCAGGATCACGCCGTTGCCGGCCTTGATGCACAGCGCCGCGGCGTCGGCGGTGACGTTGGGCCTGGCCTCGTAGATCATCGCGATCACGCCCAGCGGCACCCGCACCTTCTGCACGGCGATGCCGTTGGGCCGGGTGTCGCTGCGCGTGACCTGTCCCACCGGATCGGGCAACGCCGCCACCTCGCGCACCGCGGCCGACACCGCGGCCAGGCGCCCGGCATCGAGCGCCAGCCGGTCGAGCATCGCGCTGCCGATGCCCTTGTCGCGCGCGGCGGCGAGGTCGCGCGCGTTCGCGGCCAGGATCGCGTCGGCATCTGCGTCCAGCGCGTCGGCCATCGCGCGCAGCAGCGCGTTCTTGTCGGCGGTGGCCAGCTGCGCCAGCGCCTGCGCGGCTTCACGGCAGGCCAGTGCGTCGTTGCGGATGTCGGTCATGGAATCGCTCGGAGTCGTCGGGTGGGCCTGATCGCATCGCGTGCACCGGCGCGGGCGCTACACCAGCACCATGTCGTCGCGGTGCACGATGTTCTCGCCGTAGTTGTAACCGAGCGTCGCCTCGATGTCGCGCGAATGCCGGCGTGCGAGGCGGCGGATGTCGTCGGCCGAATACTGGGTCACCCCGCGGGCGATGCGCTCGATCGCGCCGCCGTCGTCGCAGACGATCTCGACCAGGTCGCCGCGGCGGAAGTCGCCCTGCACCGAGATCACGCCGCCGGGCAGCAGCGAAGCGCCCTTCTCGATCATCGCGTTGCCCGCGCCAGTGTCCACTACGACTGCAGCGCCCGCCTCGCCGGGCGCGTTCTGCAACCAGTGCTTGCGCGCGGCCACGCGGGTGCGCAGCGCATGGATGCGGGTGCCGCGCAGCCGGTCGTGCGCCAGCCCTTCCAGCACGTCTGCGCGGCGGCCGTTGAACAGCACCGTGGCAATGCCGGCCGACGCGGCGCGCTGCGCGGCCTCGAGCTTGGTGCGCATGCCGCCGGTGCCGACGCTGCTGCCGGCGCCGCCGGCGACCGCCAGCAGCGAGGCGCTCATCCGCGCGACCACCGGCATCGGCTGCGCATGCGGCTCCACGCGCGGGTCCGCGTCGTAGAGGCCGTCGATGTCGGTGGCGATGAACAGCACCTCGGCATCGACCAGCGCGGCGACGATCGCGGCGAGGTTGTCGTTGTCGCCGAGCTTGAGCTCGTCCACCGACACGGTGTCGTTCTCGTTGACCACCGGCAGCGCGCGATGGCGCAGCAGCGCCTGCAGCGTCGCCCGCGCGTTCAGATAGCGGCGGCGGTTGCGCAGGTCGTCGTGGGTCAGCAGCACCTGCGCCACCGGTCGCTTGAAGAAGCCCTGCCAGAATCCGGTCAGCCGCGCCTGTCCCAGCGCCGCCAGCGCCTGGCGCTCGGCCATCGCCGCGCCTGGCGGCAGCCCGGCCGAGAGGATCGCGCGGCCGGCCGCGACCGCACCCGAGGACACGATGACGACCTCGCGCCCCTGCGCCTGACTGGCGCGCACGAACCCCGCCAGCGCCTCGGCATACAGCGGCGAGAGGCCGCCGCCATCGGCAGCCAGCAGGCTGCTGCCGACCTTCAGCACGGCGCGCCGCCATGGCGGCAGCTGCTGTTCGGTGAAGGCGGCGGGGATCGGGTTCACGGCGGGTCCTGCGTGGTGGGGCGGCGTTTGGCCACGGATTGGCACGGGAGGCGCGGATTCAGGCGCAGCCGCAATGGCGGGACTGGATCGTCGAGATCATGCAGCCGATCGCCGGGGCCGGACGACGATCTCCCGACGCCGGCGACGCGGAACCGGGCATGCCCTGTCCACGTCCAGCCGCATCGATCTGTGGCAGGACACCAGCCAGCGCTTCCCGACCCATGGCCATCGGCAGGTAATACGTTCTCATGCGGGTCCGTTCTCCGGCGCTGGCGCCGCCACGCGATCGCCGTGGCTGCGCGGCGCGGACACCACGAGGAAGTGCACGTCCGCAGACGAGTCGTTGCGCATCTGGTGTGCGCTGCCGGGCGGCACGTGCAGCCCCTGCCCCGCGACCAGCGCATGACATTCGCCTTCCAGCTCCAGCACCGCCTCTCCCGCCAGCACATAGAAGAACTGCCGGGCGCTGCGGTGCCAATGGCGCTGTTCGCTGCACCCCGGCGGCATCCTCTCCTGGATCACGCTGAGGTCGTCGCCGCGCAGCAGGTGCCAGCCATCGCAACCGTCGCCCCATGGGTAGTGCTCGGCGTTGGCGATCGCCACTGCGCCCGCGCCGGTCATCCCAGTGCTTCCCAGCGCGCGCGCAGCACGTCCAGCCGCAGGTCGGCCGCGCCGCCAGGCGAGGTGCGCGCGGCCAGGCTGCCTTCCGGCGTGCGGCCTTCGCCTGCCGTGTCGCTGGCCGCCGCGGCGGCCTTGTAGGCTTCGCGGAACGGCACGCCGGCCAGCGCGGCCTCGACCGCGACATCGGTCGCGTACATGCCCGAGTCGATCGCGGCACGCAGCCGATCCTCGCGCCATTCGAGGTTCGCCAGCAGCGCCGGCAGCAGTTCCAGCGCGGCCAGGCCGCGGCCGAAACCGTGGAAGATCGCGCCCTTGGACGCCTGCAGGTCGCGCTGGTAGCCCGAAGGCAGCGACAGCAGCTGCTCGATCTCGGTACGCGCGGCGGCGACGCTGGCATGGGTGGCACGCATCAGCTCGATCACGTCCGGGTTGCGCTTGTTGGGCATGATCGAGCTGCCGGTGGTGTACTGCGCCGGCAACGCGACGAAGCCGAACTCGGCGCTGGTGTACAACGACAGGTCCCAGGCGATCCGGCGCAGGTCCAGGGTCGCGCCGCCCAGCGCCTCGAGCGCGGCCAGTTCGAACTTGCCGCGCGAAAGCTGCGCGTAGACCGGCGAGACCTGCATGCGCGCAAAACCGAGCGCGGCGGTGGTGTGGTCGCGGTCCAGCGCCAGGTTGACGCCGTAGCCGGCCGCGGTGCCCAGCGGATTGGCATCGACCAGGGCCAGCGTGTCGCGCGCGCGGATCGCATTGTCGACGAAGGCCTCGGCCCAGCCCGACCACCACATGCCGCCGGACGACACCACGGCGCGCTGGATGTGGGTGTAGCCGGGAATCGGCAGCATGCGCTCGGCCTCGGCACGGTCGAGCGCGATCTTCGCGACTTCGCCGCTCAACGCCGCCAGCCGCGCCAGCTTCTCCTTCAGCCACAGGCGCGTGGCGACCAGCACCTGGTCGTTGCGGCTGCGACCGGTGTGGATCTTGCGGCCGGCATCGCCGAGGCGCTCGGTCAGCCGCGCCTCGATCGCCGAATGCCCGTCCTCGAAGCGGTCGTCGAGCACGAAGGCGCCGCTGCGGAAGTCCGCGGCCAGCTGGGCCAGTTCGCGCTGCAGGCCGGCGAGTTCGTCGGCCGACAGGATGCCGATCCGCTGCAGCCCCTGCGCATGCGCGTCGCTGGCGGCGATGTCGTGCAGGAAGAACTCGCGGTCCAGGATCACGTCGTCGCCGGCCAGGAACGCCTGGATCTTCGCGTCGACCGCGACGCCGGGTTTTTGCCAAAGCAGATCGGACATCTGATGTTCCTCGTAGGGCGGGTCTCGACCCGCTCGGACATGTCGTGCGAATTTGCAGGGCGGGTCGAGACCCGCCCTACGCCGGGATCGACGTCAGCTCGTCGAAGCCCAGCGCCAGGTTGAGATTCTGCATCGCCTGGGTCGCCGCGCCCTTGAGCAGGTTGTCGAGCGTGGCGACCACGACCACGCGCCGGCCGCCGGGCGCCATCGTGATGCCGCCGATCTGCACGCCATGCCGGTTCGCGATGCGGCTGACCCACGGCGCCTCGTCGACCAGTTCGACCAGCGGCTCGCCGTCGTAGCGCGCGTGGTAGCGCGCCTGCACCGCTTCGCGGGTCATCGGCTGCTGCAGCCACAGGTTGACCGTCATCGTGATGCCGCGGAAATGCGGCGCGACGTGCGGCATGAACTCGACCGGCGCGCCGAGCTGCGCGGAGACCTCGCGCTCGTGCACGTGGTTGGTCAGCGCGTACGGCATCAGGTTGCCGGCCAGCAGCTCGACGTTGTTCTTGTCCGACGGCGTGGTGCCCGCGCCGGAATAGCCCGACACGCCGAAGCACTGCGGCGGTCCGGCGAGCTGGTCGAGCAGCGGCGCGATGACGAGCTGCATCGCGGTCGCGTAGCAACCCGGGTTGCTGATCCGGCGCTGGCCGGCGTAACCGTTCCGGGTCAGCTCCGGCAGCCCGTAGTACCAGCCGGCGTCGAAGCGGTGGTCGGCCGACAGGTCGACGATGACCGGCTGCGGCGTGGCCGCGTCCAGCGCTTCCACGAACGGCGCGGACCGGTCGTTGGGCAGTGCCAGGATCACCGCGTCGGCGCCCTTGGCGGCCACCGCGCCGGGGTCGAGGTTCTCGTAGCGCAACGTGCCGACGTCGGCATCGCTGTGCTCGGCCACGCGCTGGCCGGCGAGCTCGCGCGAGGACACGAACGCCAATTCCAGCCCGGGATGCGCGGCGATCAGCCGCACCAGTTCGGCGCCGGTGTGGCCACGGGCGCCGACGATGCCGACGGTCTTGCGGGGCATGGCGGAATCTCCGGTCATGTGTCAGAGGGTGAGAGTAAATCGAACGCCGTAGCGAGAGCGGCACCGGGCGTCCGTGGCAAGGCGCGCTGGGCGAAAACAAGGGAGTTTGGCAAGCCAAATAACCGCAGTTTTTCGCCCGGTGCGCTGCCGCCACGGGCGTTCGGCGGCGGTCGCAGTCGACGGGCGAATTGCTCTCACCCTTTCAGTCCAGCAGCGTCGGCTTGCGGGTCGCGCAATGCGCCACGCAGCGCTGGATCTGTTCGAAGCCGTCCAGCCCGTACCAGAACACCTTCCACTTCTCCTGCTTGAAGCAGCCGTCGGACTCGGCGTAGTAGAAGATGTTGATCTGGTTGTTGTGGCGCGAGCGCCAGAACAGCTGCGGCGTTTCCTCGCGCATGACGTTCCACACCGCGCGGCCCAGGCCCTCGCCCTGGGCGTCGTCGAGCACGGCGAACTTGTCGAGGTAGGTCATGCCGTCGGCATCGGTCAGCAGCACCGCGGCGCGGTAGTTCTCGCTGACGTAGGCGCGCAGCAGCGGCGTGCGCTCGAAATAGTCGTCGACAAGGGTACGGCCGAAGCTCGACTCGATCAGCGTGCGCAGCCGCGGCAGGTCCAGCTCGTCCCAGGATGACGCCCGCAACACGCGTTCGCCGCGGCGCACCAGCGTGCCCGATCCCTTGTGGGTGAACAGTTCCTTGGCCAGGTCCGCGGGCCGGGTGATCGACACCGACGAGGCCAGCGGCAGTCCGTCGAGCAGGTCCTTGATCTGCTGGATCTTGACCTTCATGCCGCCGTGCAGCCACGGCTGCTGGATCAGGTGGTCGTACTCGGTCGACAGGTTGATCGAGTCGATGACCTTGCCGGTCTCGTCGAGCAGGCCGCCGGTGCCGGTCAGGAAGATGATCTTGTAGGGCTGCAGCTCGCGCACCAGCTCGTTGGCGGCGAAGTCGGCGTTGATGTTGAGGATCTGCCCGGACGCGGTCTCGCCCAGGCTGGTGATCACCGGGATCGAACCGGCCTGCAGGCTGGCCTCGATCGGCGCCAGGTTGACCCGCCGCACCTCGCCAACCAGGCCGAAGGTGTCGCGGTCGAGGTATTCCGCCTCGAACACACCGCCGGTGATCGACGTCGCGCGCGCGCCGTTCTTCTGCAGGGCCTCGACCAGGCGCAGGTTCGACGCCTGGAACACCCGCCGCACGATCGCCAGCGACTCGGGCGTGGTCACGCGCAGGCCGTCGATGGTGCGCTTCTCGATGCCGGCGGCCGCCAGTTCCGCGTCGAGCTGCGGGCCGGCACCGTGCAGCACGATCGGGGTCAGGCCGACCTCCTGCAGGAACGACAGCGACGAGGTCAGGTCGTCGAGTTCGTCGCGCAGCACCGCGCCGCCGACCTTGACCACCGCGAAGCGCTTGGCGTCGAGCTGCGAGAAACGCTTGAGGTACTGGCTGATCTCCTTCGCGCTGGCCATGCTCGAGAGCAGGCGCACGATGGTCTGGCGGGTCTGTTGGTGTGCGTGCATGGATCGGGGTTCTGTGTGCGTTCTATTGGCCGCGGATGTACGCGGATGGGCGCGGATCGAAGCAAGGTTCTTGAGCGGGTTTCAGAGAATCGTCATTCCCGCGCAAGCGGGAATCCAGCGGCCTGGGTTCTTCGCTTTCGAAGACACTCGATTCCCGCTTCCGCGGGAATGACGGATCCACTCCTGCAGGACGGGTGACATGTACGAAGCGTTTTGCTCTTGTCCGCGCTCATCCGCGCAGATCCGCGGCCGACCCGCCGTTGATGATCCGGTGCACCGAACCGGCGTAGCGCCGCAGCTGGTCCAGGGTCACGAATTCGTCGGCGGTATGCGCCTGGGCGATGTCGCCCGGGCCGTAGACCAGCGCGGTGTAGCCGGCGGCCGAGAACAGCGCGGCCTCGGTCCAGAAATCCACCGCGTTGCCGATCGGCAGCTCGAACGCGTCGGCGATGTCGCGCGCCGCCAGGCGCCTCTCCTCGGCGGTCGCCACGTCGCCGCCGGGCAGGCTCGGCCCGCGGAAGGTCTCGGTGAACTCGGCGGCGGCCGGCTCGGCGAAACCGGCGAAGGTCGCCAGCAGCGCATCGATGTCCATCGACGGCAGCGGCCGGAAGCCGAAGCGCAGCTCGGCCGCGGGCGCGATCACGTTGCCCTTGATCCCGCCCTCGACCCGGCCGATGTTGAAGCGCAGCCCGGTCAGGCCGCCGAAGCGCGCATGCGCCAGCGATTCGACATGGTCGAGTGCGCGGCCGCCCCAGCGCACCGCCTGGTGCAGCGCGCTCGCGGCCGGATCCTGCCTGCCCGAGGCATGCCCCGCGGTGCCGGCGAAGCGCATCAGCACCGAGGCGATGCCGCGGTGCGCCAGCACCGCCTCGCAGCGCGTCGGCTCGGCGACCAGCACGCCATCGAACGCAAGCCCGCGGGCCAGGAACGCGGCGATGCAGCGCGGGTCGTTGGCCTCCTCGTCGCTGGAGAACAGGAACGCGGCGTCGCCGTCGCCGGCGTTCGCCGCCGCGATCAGCGCCGCGGCCGCGCCCTTGATGTCGCAGACGCCGAGACCGACGACGCGATCGTCCATGCGGCGCATCGCCAGCGGGTCGGCGCTCCACTGCGGCGAGTCCGGCACCGTGTCCAGGTGCACGTTGAACAGCAGCTTCGGTGCCCCGCGTACCGCGTACAGGCTGACCGCGCCGGCGCCGTGGTCGATCACCTCGACCTCGAAGCCCGGCAGGTTCGCCCGGATGTAATCGAAGATCCCGCTCTCGGCCGCGATCGCACGCGGCGGATTGCGGGTGTCGAAGGACACCAGGGCCTGGAGGTGCTGGAGGGTGGCGTCGAGCATGGGATCAGGGGCCAGAGGTCGGGGGACAGGGAGAAACTGGAGCTGGATCAGGCGGCTGGCGCCTGGCCCCTGCCACGGTTCACCTCCGCCCACAGCGTCGAGCTCATGCCGAACAGCTTGATGAAGCCTTCGGCCTCCTCGACGCCCCAGTCCGCGGACTGCGCGTAGGTCGCGCCCTTGGCGTGCAGCAGGTGCGGCGAGCGGATCTCCACCGCATCGACCCGGCCGCCGCGCGTCTCCAGCACCACCTCGCCGGCGACGCAGGCCTGCGAGGACTGCAGGAACGCCTCGAGATCGGTCTTCAGCGGGTCGTGGTAGAAGCCCTCGTAGACCAGCTCGACCCACTTGCGCGCGACCTCGGGCTTGAAGCGGTTCTGCTGCTTGGTCAACACCGCCTCCTCCAGCGCGCGGTGCGCGGCCAGCAGCGCGACCAGGCCCGGGGCCTCGTAGACGATCCGGCCCTTGAGGCCGATCACGGTGTCGCCGGTGTACATGCCGCGGCCTACGCCGTAGGGCGCGAACAGCGCGTTGAGCTTCGCCAGCAGCGAGGCGCCGCCCAGCGCCTCGCCGTCGAGCGTCACCGCCTCGCCGTCGCGGAAGCCCAGCGTCACCTGCAGCGGTGCCTCTGGCCACTCGGCGCGCGGCGCGCACCAGCCGCGCGCGCCCTCGCCCGGTGCCTCCCAACGGTCGATCTCGCCGCCGGACATGGTCACGCCGAGCAGGTTCTCGTTGATCGTGTACTGCTGCTGCTTGGCGCGCACGCCGAAGCCGCGCTGCTCGAGGTACTGCTGCTCGTAGGCGCGGGTCTGGGTGTGCTCCTTCTGGATCTCGCGGATCGGCGCGACGATGCGGTAGTCGCCCTGGGCCTTGACCGCCAGGTCGAAGCGGACCTGGTCGTTGCCCATGCCGGTGCAGCCGTGCGCGATCGCATTCGTGCCCAGCTCCGCCGCGCGCGCCAATGCCGCGTCGACGATCAGGTAGCGGTCGGAGACCAGCAGCGGGTACTGGCCCTGGTAGCCCTCGCCGGCCCAGACGAAGGGCTTGACGAAACCGCTCCAGATCGCCGGCCGGCCGTCGACGGTGCGGTGACTGCTCACGCCCAGCTCGGCCGCGCGCTGCTCGATGAAGGCCCGCTCCTCGTCGTCGACGCCGCCGGTGTCGGCGAACACCGTATGCACGCTCCAGCCCTGTTCCTGCAGGTAGGGCACGCAGAAGCTGGTGTCGAGGCCACCGGAGAAAGCAAGGACGATGTCGCGGCTTTCAGCCGCGGGATCGGGGATTGAGGATTGGGGATTCGGGGAAGCGGAGTGCTGCGACATGGGGAGGTCTCTGAAAAGTGGAAGTGGACGTGCGGGTCTGAAGGAGGCTCTTTCGAATCCCCGATCCCTAATCCCGGTCGTGGTGG